>CALEYM010000836.1 GCA_937926185.1 uncultured Bacteroidota bacterium
TCATTCCCTTTCCTATTCCAACCACATCCTGCAAATTGCGCCTGCTTGCGGATCCGGAAAAACCGGCTTTTGGGGAAGATCGCTTGCTTATCAATTTGAAGAGGATATTAACCGGCATGGGAAAATCATCGTCGGGGTAAATGCCTCGGCAAACTATTCCATTGTGCAGCAACAATTTTTCCGGATTCAACCCAAGGTTTGGGGCGCCGGATTCGATATTTCAGGCGATTTTACTTCGGGTGCGTTGCAGGAGCGGAGAGCCCTGGTAAAAGACATCTATAGCGCACACACGGCGGCCTATGGGTCAGGCCAGATGGAGTACATCAAAGAAGCATATTATTACGTGCCGTTTTACTTGGCGTCGCAGCTCTGCGAACGCGGCCACCATACGGAAGCCCTGGATTGGTACCGGAGCGTATACGACTACAGCCAGGCGAAACCGATGCGCAAGATCTATTACGGCCTGGTGGAAGAGGAGAGTTTCACGCTCACCTTTAACCGGACTGACGATTGGTTGCGTGACCCGCTGAATCCGCACGCTATTGCCGGAACACGGCGAAATACGTACACGGAATTTACAATTCTTTCACTGGTGCGCTGTTTTCTGGCGTATGCCGATGGGGAATTTACGCGGGATACGGTTGAATCGGTGGCAAAAGCTAAAATCCTGTATGAAACGGCCCTGGAACTGCTCGAATACATCACACCCAAGGGAGGCTCCTGTGGCGAAATCCTGCAGGCGCTTGAAATCGAAATCGGAGACCCCCGATACGAACAAGTATGGCGAAACAATTATGAAAAATTGAAAAAGATCGGGAATCAAACCATTCTTGGGCAAGCGGTAACCGCCATCGGAATGATCTGGATGGATAACAAAAAATCCATCGAAGAAAAACTCTCCCGGATTGCCGCCGTGGTGGAAGATGCCGAAGTGAAAGCGCATAAAAGCGAAACATTCGGGGGAATAATGCATGCCAATGCGGCGTATTTGAACAACCAAATTGGCGTTATGGGCTACCGGTATGCGGAGCTGTTCGGCCAGGTACAAGAGACTGTGGCCAATGCGCATATCGCTTCCCTGAAATACGCTTTCGGTGAAAACACGGGCGCAACCGGTCAGGGGCGGACCGCTTCCGGAGCGGCGGCCGTTCGCGGCACCCCGACGCCGTTCGGCGCCGGCGGCCTCGGCAACCGATTCGGCCTTGACTCCAAATATACCGGCTATCAAAAGACCTACGGGTATTACGAAACCATTCTGGTGCCGGCGCCGGTTTTCAGTTTCTGTATCCCTCCAAACCCGGTTATCCAGGCACTTTGCCTGAAAGCGGAATTGAACCTGTTCAAATTGCGCAATTGTATGAATATTGCCGGCGTGGTGCGGGAATTAGAGCCATACGCTGCGCCGACGGATACGACTTCCGGCTTGCCGCAGATCGGCCCGGGCGGAACCTTGTCGTTGCCGGGCGCATTTTCCTTCATGCCTACCCAATACCGGTACAAAGTGCTGATTGCCCGTGCAAGGGAGTTGGCCGGAATTGCCCAACAAGTGGAGGCCACCTTCCTGTCGTTGCTGGAAAAACGCGACGCGGAAGCGTACAACCTGATGAAAGCCAAACAGGATATGGAACTGGCCAGGCAGGGGGTTACTTTACAAACATTGCGGGTGAAAGAAGCGGAAAGCGGAATCACGCTGGCCGAGTTGCAAACGGAGCGGGCGCGTATGCAGGTACAAGGTTTGCAGGAAATGATTGATGCGGGGTTGAATGAATATGAAAAGTTTTTGATTCAGCAATACCAAATTACCAATACATTAAGAATATACTCCATCCAGCTTCAATCTGCAATCGAAGCAGCAAGTATGGCAATTGCCGTTGCAGGATCTGGGGGAGGAGCTACGGCACCGGCTTCCGTTGCGGCAGCAACAGCATCGTCAATACTAGGTTTTGTATCATTAAGCGCAAGAACTACGATAGAGACATTATTACAGGATGCCCAAACAAAAATACAAATTGCATCTATATATGCTTCTTTAGAGCATCGGAAGCAGGAATGGGAGTTTCAAAAAACCTTGGGTAGTCAGGATGTCAAAATCGGAGAGCAACAAGTAAAAATGGCTGAAAACCATCTCCGGGTAGCCAATCAGGAAAAGGTGATTTCGGAAATGCAGGCTGACTTTGCCAAGACGGGGGTCGAATTCCTTAAGAACAAGTTCACCAATGCCGAACTGTATGCCTGGATGAGCAATGTGCTGGAAGGCGTTTATGCCTACTTCCTCCAGAGTGCCACCTCAATGGCACAGGTAGCGGCCAACCAATTGGCTTTCGAACGGCAGGAGCCACCGCCGCCCTACATTAAAAACGACTATTGGGAAACCCCGACGGATAGTGCCATCCTCGGAAACGACAGCAAAGGCGTTGACCGCAGAGGGCTTACAGGGTCCTCGCGCTTGCTGCAAGATATTTATCAATTGGACCAGCATGCCTTCGATAGCGATAAGCGGAAGTTGCAATTGACCAAAACAATTTCGCTGGCCTCGCTTGATCCTGTCCGCTTCGAGCAGTTCCGTGCTTCGGGTGTAATGACGTTCAGCCTGCCGATGGAGTTATTTGACCGGGATTTTCCCGGCCATTACCTCCGCCTGGTCAGGCGTATACGCACTTCGGTAATAGCCCTTATCCCTCCCGTAGAAGGGATAAAAGCGACGCTGAGTAATATAGGCCATTCGCGCGTCACTATCGGCGGCGATTTCTTTCAGACTGTTCCCATACGCCGCGCTTCCGAATCTGTAGCGCTGACATCGCCCAGAGAAGCCACCGGGCTTTTCGAACTGCAACAGGAAAACGAGATGATCAATCCGTTCGAATACCTGGGTGTTGCTTCAGATTTCGAATTCAGGATGGAAAAAGCGGCAAATTTGGTCGACTATAACACCATCGCCGACGTACTCATTACCCTGGAGTATACGGCGTTAAACAGCTTTGATTACCGCCGCCAGGTGATGAACAACCTGGATACTGAAATCCGTGGCGACCGCGCCTTTAGTTTCAGGTACGAGTTTGCAGATCAGTGGTACGATTTGCACCATCCGGATCAAACCAGCACGCCAATGGCAGTAACTTTTGAAACCCGCCGTACCGACTTTCCGCCTAATCTGCGTGCGTTGGCTATCAAACACGTGACCGTGTATGTACTCCGGAAAGAAAGCGATACGTCGCTGCCGGAGGTGAATTTATCCGTATTCCACCCCACAGGCGATCCTGTAACAGATGGAAATAATGCACAAAAATTTGTAACCACGGTAGACGGATTTGTAAGCACACGAAATGGCAATGGCTCAACCTGGTTAGGATTTATTAATGAACCTGTGGAAAATAAATGGAAGATGAAACTTGTCGACGTCGATGCAAAAAGGTGGTTTGAAGAAGGGCAAATTCTGGATATCCTATTCGTGATTTCGTATAGCGGAGAAAGGGCAGCATGGTTGGTTTAAACAAAACCTACCATTGAATTAGCCTCCAATGTTATTGAACTTCAAAAAATGAAACTACTTCTCGTCACGATAATAGAATACATTTCCTCCGGCTCCCATCCCGACTGGGTGCGGTGCCGGTTTGAAGATGTGCATGGAAGGCTTTGGAGCATTTTTGAAAAAGTCCCGGTGGTCACGCCGCACGGCTTCGACGAGACCACCCCGCTTCCACATCCGGCGTATGTGGCAGTGGTTGTCCTGAAAACGTACCTGGATGCGCAAGGTCGGGAAGTGGCAACAGTAGATACCGACAGGATCTGGGGCATCGAATCGGAGGATGGTGTTTCGGTTTTTGATGTTTTTTACACACAACTCGTGGAGGAGGTCTAAACAAAGGTGACCGCTGTACCGAGCCGAACACTAAATGCCCCGAACATGATAATATTTGTAAAATGTTGCATATTCGTTCCTAAATGGAGTATAACTTTGCTGAAATTGCACAATAACAGCCCTATGAGCCTTACCGAAATCAAACGCATGGAAAACCTCACCGTCTTAGTACACGCCCTCCAAACCCAACTCCGCGCCGAAATGTCCCGCGCGGGTGTCTCCTACGAAGACGCGGCCGCCCCCCTGCACTACGCCAACAAATCCAGCATCGCCCGCTTGCTGATAAAAGACCGGATGAGTTTTGAGGACACTATAAAACTGATGGTACTCTGCAAGACGCCGGTCATCGCGCTTACCAAACCGTTCCGGTTCAAAATCGAAATAAAAGCCGGCACGATGGCTCAGGCAGACGCACTGATGGATGCTTTGCGGGTATCCGTTTTTAAGGAAGGTACCACAGAACGCTACCGTTTGCCGGACGGGCTTTCCTGGGAGCGGGTGGCGGAGCACACGGGGTTTGATTCGGGCAAGAGTGCCAGGAAGTCGTGGTTTTTGTTGCAGACGCCGGTGTATTTGGTGGTGGGGTTGTTGAGGTTGTTTGGGAAGGGGGAGCATGAGGTGAAGGAGGGGACTTCAAGTCTGAAAATTTCTCAAATGATTTCAATAAAGAAATAATTTTTTTGCGAAAAGCACCGAAAAACACTACCTTTCGCAAAAATTTACTCTCTTGGGCGATATAAAAGCAAATCAGAGCCTCGAAAAATGGGTAGAACATCAACTATCCCTGGGCAAGTACGGGTTTGCATCATCCGCCTTGCGGAACGATTTTCCCGATCATTCGGTAACGGCCCTTAAGTCTGCCTTGAAACGATTGGTGGACAAAGGCAAAATCCTGTCTGTACACAAAGGTTACTACCTCATCTTGCCGGCTCAATACGCTGATAAGGGCATATTGCCGCCGCCCTTGTTTCTGGATGCCTTTATGAAGTATTTGGACAGACCGTATTACGTCGCCCTGCTAAACGCGGCCGCGTATCACGGGGCTTCCCACCAACAACCGCAGGAATATTTTGTGATGACCAATTTCCCGGTATTGCGGGCAACGCAAAAAAGGGGAATGAAGATTAACTACATCAGCGTAGAACGTATCCCCGAGCGCTTGGTGGAACAACGCAAAACGGAGGCAGGATACCTGAACGTATCCAAGCCGGCACTCACCGCAACCGATCTGATCCAATTCGAAAGGAGAATCGGGGGACTCAACCGGGCGGCAACCATTTTGAACGAATTGGCCGAAGCGCTCCATCCATCTGATTTTGATACCGCCCTGATGGAATATGCCTCTGCAACGGTATTACAGCGCCTGGGCTATCTCCTGGAATTTATTTGCCACAAAACCGAACTCGCCGATGCCTTGTACGACGCAATGGCAAAGCATCAAATTAGGTGCTTCCGGATACCCCTGAAAGCCTCCGGTGAAACGCATGGATTTTCTTCGGAAAACCGCTGGAAGGTGATTGCTAACACAGAAATTGAAATCGACGAATGATCCCACAGGCGTATATCACCGAATGGAGCCAACAAGTGAGGTTTCGCACCTTCGGATTTTGATCTGTCTTCCCAATAAAATCCTTAATTTTGCTCAAAATTTGACCATGACCGCATCGAAAGATTTATCCGCTGAGTACACCCTGCTTTATGGCATCGCCGAAAAGTCGGTATTCGAGATGACCGATGCGGAACGAAAGCAAGCCGCGGCAAAGGCATTCGAGCGGGCCAAAGAAGCCGCGTTTACGCGGGGGCTGCCAATTATTTACGGACATAACGGGTTGGTTATAGCCGAATACTCTGATGGCAGACGTTTTGTCCGCGTAAATGGCAAAGACGTGCGCCCCTACGATGGAAACTAATCCGACCATTTATGTATTGGCTGGGCCTAACGGCGTTGGAAAACCCGGGTTAAGTCTGAAATAATAGTTCCTTAAAAAAGGCATAAAAACACGGCCCGTTTTAATAATAAGCCGTATTTTTGTGCCCAATGGAACTAAGTCGAATACCATTGGCGCAACTTGCAAAACGCTTCAGGGGCCTGGCCAAAGCCGCTGACCTGACCGACGCGGGGCTGAGTTACAAGCAAATCCGGATATTGACGGCCGCGGGTGCGTTGGAAAAAATCGGTCGCGGCATGTACCGTTTCCCCGATTACCCTTACGATGAGCGCCTTGAAATTGCCCGGCGTATTCCGGTTGGCGTTTTTTGCCTGTATTCCGCTTGCTATTTGCACGAGTTGTCTGACTTCGTTCCTTCGGAACAGCATGTAGCTGTTCCCAAAAAATCCCGTTTCGTGTTGCCGGACTACCCTCCGGTAAAGTTGTATTACTGGGAAACGAAGGCGTTCGAAACAGGGATAGCGGCATTCGAGCTTGACGAAATGCCAATCCGGGTGTACGATCCTGAAAAAACGGTTTGCGATATGTTCCGGCTGCGTTCAAAAACCGGTATGGATATGGTAAAGGAAGTAATAACGAACTACTTGAAACGCCCGGATCGGGACCTGGCCAAACTGCACAAATATGCCCGGCAACTTCGTATAGAAAAACAATTAACCCCGGTTTTATCCCTTTTGGTATGAATGTTTCCATTCAGTCTGTCCAGGACAAACTTCGCAATGTCGCCAAATCCGGCGGCAAAGATTTTCAACTGATCCTCACACGTTACTTTCAGGAACGCCTGCTGTTTCGACTTTCGCAATCGAAACATCGGGACAATTTCTGTTTAAAAGGCGGAGCCTTGCTTTATGCGCTCGAACGCGAGGCCAGCCGCCCGACCCTTGACCTTGACCTGCTCTCGCTGAAAATCCGCATGGATAAGGAACGGTTTCTGGCTATTTTTCAGGAAATATGCAGCATTGAATTTCCGGGAGATGGAGTACAGTTCGATTCGACTAAAATCAGCGTTTCGGAAATCATGGAACAGCGCCGTTATGCGGGGCTGCAGATCAAAATTCCCGTTTCACTTGGAAACATGCGCCAAATAATGAAAGTAGACATCGGCTTTGGCGACGTGGTTACTCCATCGCCCGGCATGATGACCTACCCGACATTGCTCGATATGGAGGCGCCTGAAATAAAAGCCTATTCTCCGGAAACGATCATTGCTGAGAAATTTGAAGCAATGATC
>CALEYM010000837.1 GCA_937926185.1 uncultured Bacteroidota bacterium
CCGGTGAATGTTCCGGTGCGCTGCACCTCCACGCAGGTTCACGTTCTTTTTTCTAATCGGGTAGGAGGCGGCTTTCGCCGCCGTCCCCCCACACCACCGGACGTACGTGCTCCGTATCACGGCGGTTTCCGCTAACGTTTCTTCCGTGTCATCTCTGCGTGAATTGATCGTAATCCCTGTTGGGCGAACCATTCGTTGCTCATAGCTCGGTTGGTCGCAACTTTGTTGGACATCTCCCACCATCCTTGCGAATACATCGCTGTGTTCCAACTTTGCCTTTCCGGTATGTCCATGCCGTGCAGCATCTTGAAGATGGCATATTTGCGTCCGCATTGTTTGAGACGGTAGCATCTCAATTTGCGACGTATCCATCCATCAATGGTTCGATAGTCGCTCAGCCATTTGTTCGCTTTGCGGAAGTACGCTGTCCAGCCCACTATCATTGTGTTTAACTCTGATATGATCTGGTCAAATTTTACTCCTCGATTGCGTTGGCACATCTTCCGGATTTTCTCTTTCAGACGTTCTTTCGACTTGTCTGCTACCCGGATGTCTCCTCCACTTAGCAGGGTGTAGCCTAAAAATCTAACGTTTGAACAGTGTCTTACTCCGCTCTTTTCTCGGTTCACACGCAACTTCAACTTCCCTTCTATGAACTTAATCACCGAGTCCATCACCCGTTCCCCCGCTCGCTCGCTTCGAACGTATATGTTACAGTCGTCGGCATAGCGACAGAATTTGTGGCCCCGGATTTCCAGTTCACGGTCTAACTCGTCCAGCACTATATTTGATAGCAGCGGCGATAACGGCCCCCCTTGCGGAGTTCCCGCTGTGCGTTCTTCCAACAGCCCTTCTGACATCAGTCCCGCTTTTAGATAGTTGTTGATCAGTCGTAAAAGTCGCTTGTCTCCGATCCCCTTGCGTAGCCGTTGCATCAGTCGGTCGTGGTTGATCTTGTCGAAAAACTTCTCCAAGTCTATATCTACCACCCATTCGTATCCTTCTGAAACGTAGGTCGCCGCTTGGTTGATCGCATCGTGTGCTCCCCTGCCAGGGCGAAAGCCGTAACTGCTCTCGCTAAAGTGTGGTTCGTAGTGGCGGTTTAGTACTTGGTGTATGGCCTGTTGTAACAGTCGGTCTTTTACCGTCGGTATCCCCAGTGTTCTTACCCCGCCGTTCGGCTTCGGTATTTCCACTTTCCTTACCGCACTTACGGCGTACCTTTCGTTCAGCACTTCTTCGCTGAACTTTGTTCCATATTCCGACAGCCAGTCCCCCAGCGCTTCTATACTCATCCCGTCTACTCCCCCACTCCCGCCGTTGCGTCTTACTTGTTCGTAAGCATCTCCAATGTTCCTGTAATCTACGATCTCTTCCAGTAAATGTTCGGTCAAGGTTCGCTGTCTTTCCAATCTCGAAAGCAATTCTACTACCCTTTGGGCCCGCTTTCCGATGCCGTCGGTCGCTGGGTCTAATGGCGACTCCGGACTTGGTTCAAACAGTTTTGTCTGCCCATGCTTCCTTTGTCTTTGCTTGTGCTGTTTGCTCTTACGCATTGTTAAGGCTTGCCTTTTGTTAACGAATTCGGGCCTTCCCTTCGATTACTCTTCCGGTAATATGCCCTCTGCTGACTCCTGTGGTCACGGCCTTCTTCGGAACTCGCTCGTACCTCCGACAGGTTTGCGCCTCCACAGGTCTCCCGGGGTAAGCCACATCTCTTGCAATCCGTCGCGCTGGATTTACCCCCCTAAACTCCGTATGACTATTGGCTTTCCCGGTTCATGGGCCGGTTCCCCGTTCAGACGGGCCTTGTATCCAGTTTCTGTGCGTCGCAACGCATCTTTGTCTCCGGCTTCCTTCAGATTCCGCCTCCCGGCGGACACCCTTGCCTTCAACTATGAGATTCCGGTCATAACGGCTCCCTCAGGACTTGAAGTTTTATCTTCGCACCTGTTAGAGGTGTGGCATGCCCGGCACACCAAATATTTCGCGGCGCTGCCGCTTTCCCGCCCCAAATCGCCCAAAATGTTAAGCGAAATGGGTGCTCCGAGGCCATGAAATGTCGGTTTTGTGGGTAATCGTTAGCCTCTAAACCCCTCTAAACCCCTCTAAACCTTCTAAACCTTCTAAACCCTCATAAACCTCATAAACCCTCATAAACCCTCTAAACCCTCATAAACCCTCATAAACCTTAATTATGTCACTTTTCAGCTAAAGCTTGTATTTTGAACGCCCCGTTTTAAAAATAAGGCATTATTTTCGCTCGCACTTTTGAGCAAAAAAGTAAACCTTTTGCAAATACCGTTCCCCAGCGCCTCCGGGCTGTTACCGATTGCGTTTATTGTGCAATTTTGTAAAAACAAATATCGAGATGCGCCTGCTCAGTTTAACGTTTTGCCTGTTGGCGCCGGTGTGGGGAATTAAAAACACCGGTTATATCGACGCGCCTCTGGCGACGTTGCAGGGGCTCGACGTGTCGCATTACCAAAAGGACATTGAATGGGAGAAGGTGGCATCGACCTACGATCTGCACTTTGCATTCGTCAAAGCCACCGAAGGCAGCGATTTTACCGACAGTTTGTTTTGCCGCAACTGGGAAACCCTGCACAATATGGGCATACGCCGCGGGGCCTATCATTTTTTTCGCCCCTACGGGTGCGGGTACGAACAGGCGCTCCATTTTTTGCAAACAGTGGAACTTGAACCCGGCGACCTGGCTCCCGTGCTCGACCTGGAAACCACCGATAACATGCCGCCGGAAATCATGCTCGAAGAGGCGCGCATCTGGCTGCAAACCGTGGAGCGAAGCCTCAACGTCAGACCGATCATTTACACCAACCAGAACTTCTACGAACGGTACCTCTCCGGTATCTTCGACAATCACCCGCTGTGGATCGCCCGCTATTCCGAAACAGCGCCCATGCTAAGCGGCGCTGCCCGCTGGAATTTCTGGCAATACTCCAATCAGGGCTGTGTAGACGGCATTTCTGAAAAAGTGGACCTCAACGTGTTCAGCGGTACCCCGCAAATGCTCGACCGGCTCTGCTGGTTCCCTTCCGAATCGCTGCCCATGCCCGTCGAGGCGGCGGCGCCATGAGTTTAGCGCGGTAATTCTACCCGGTATAACTGCCGTTCATACAACACCCAAATAGCGTTGTCGGAGCTTGTCAGGTATTGGTTATCGGCAAATTGAAGGTGCAGATCGTGTTTTTCCTTATTAGATAGCCTGAATTGGGTGGATCGGCGCTTGTCCGACAGTTCAAAAATGCGCGCTTCCACGTCTTTAATGTTGGGATAAACGATCCTGTAGTCAAATACGTGCCGTACCAGGTAGCGCAGGCGGGTGTTGCCGTCGGTGATCAGGGCGCCGGAATCGGGCGTTGCCGGCTTGGGGGTAAGCCGGGAGCCGGGATTGTAGTCTATTTTATAAAGGCCGTACCGGTCGATCATGGGTTGCTCTTCCTCCTCCGAACGAATATGCCAGGCCTCGGCAGTTTTGCCAAAATCAAGCATCAGGGTATAAAAAGCCGCGCCGGGGAACTGTATGACAAACGCCGAGCGGCTTCGTTGGGCGGCTTTTTGCAGGGCAGCGTCATAAGCATCGCGCCGCTCGTCGTACGTGAGTTGATCCAGTTTTTTCCGGGGCAGAAAGTTTTCGACAAACACTTCCCGCCATTCCTTTACCACACGCAGACTACCGGGATCGAGCAGGCGAACCACGCTGCCATGCAGTACAATACCCAGCTGGCCATCCGCGGCCCAATAGAGCGCAGGGGCATTCGACCATTGGCAATCGGGCATAACCGTTTTAGTCAAAACGCGCCCCGTTGGGCCGAGACGCAATACCTGGTAGGGCATCCGATCGGCGGTACCGTCCATGCCGAATGCCAGTACATATACGTTTTGTTTGTCCGGCGACAGTAAAAAAGCCTGCGCAAAAAAACCGGAATCCAGGGGCACCGGCTCCACCCGGCAGGCGGGATTGTCCGTTTGTGGGAAATGCGGGACATCGGCGTATTTATCCTTGTCTTTGGCGCTTTTGCCACAGCCGAACAGGATGGAAAACAGGGACATAAGCAGGATTTTGTTGAACATCGCGGGGGTGTTTTGCCCGGCAATATTATAATTTTGTCCCGGAAAATTCATGTTGAAATACATCGGATCATGGAAGCTTACGGCGCAATTCTCAACCTCGTCATTCCCATTTTTTTTATATTGTATTTTATTGAAAAGATCGTCGCCTGGCGGCGTGGAGCACCCGTCATCCGGGGGCTTGACAGCATATCGAGCTTCAGTTCGTGCATCACCAACGTGGTAAAAGACGTGCTGGGCCTGAGTGTGGGTATCCTCAGTTACCAGTGGCTGCTGAGCAAAGTAGCCCTGGCGCATATCGAAGCCACGTGGCTGGTGTACGCCGCGGCGTTTCTGGTCGTCGATTTTCAGGGTTACTGGGTGCACCGTTGGAGCCACGAGATCAATTTCCTGTGGAACCGACACATCATTCACCACAGCAGCGAGGAATTCAACCTGTCCTGCGCCCTGCGGCAGTCCATTTCCACTTTTATCAATTATTTCACGTTTTTACTGTTGCCGGCGGCCCTGTTGGGTATACCCGGCCAGGTGATCGCCATTATCGGCCCCCTGCACCTGTTTTTACAATATTGGTACCACACCCGGCTGATTGGCAAAATGGGCTGGCTGGAGCGCATCATCGTTACGCCATCGCATCACCGGGTTCACCACGCCATCAACCCGGAGTATCTGGACAAAAACTACGGCCAAATATTCATTTTCTGGGACAAGTGGTTCGGCACTTTTCAGGAAGAAATGCCCGATGTGCCGCCTGTTTACGGCGTAAAACGCCCGGTTCGCACCTGGAATCCCTTTAAAATCAACTTCCAGCATTTCTGGCTGCTGCTGACCGATGCCTGGCGCACCAGCAACTGGCGGGACAAACTGCGCCTGTGGTTTATGCCCACGGGCTGGCGTCCGGCCGATGTGCAGGCCCGCTACCCCGTTGACATTATCAAGGACGTGTACCACTTTGAAAAATACGACACCCCGGCGTCTCCTTCCCTGGTAGCCTGGTCATGGATTCAGATGTTTTTCAACTACTTCCTGCTCATCTATTTTTTTGCATTTCTCGGCCGGATCGGCTCGCCGGGCGTATTTCTGTATGGCGCGTTCATTTTCGCCTCCATTTATGCCTATACCGAACTGATGGACCGAAACCGCCATGCGCATCTTTTCGAATTGATTAAATCGGCCTTCGGATTGTATCTGATCTGGCAGGCCGGCGGCGACTGGTTCGGGGCAACGGCCAACGTGGGCGCCTGGTATGCGTACGTGGTGGGCGCTTACTGTGTTTTGTCGGTTGGCGTGAGCGCCTGGCTGGTGGAAACAGAGGTAAAAAAAGACATGCCGGTATCCAAACCATTTAGTTCGCCGGCATTGCCGCGCCACTGAAGTCCAGTGTCCGGATCGGATAAGGAATAACGATACCTTCCTCCCTGAAGCGCCGGTGGAGGGCTTTGATGAGTAAATGTTGCATGAGAAACTGGTCGGCGTATTCCTTTACGCGAAAAACGACGGCCATGTTGATGGCCGAGTCGCCGAATTGATTGAAGCGCACCACCGGGGCCGGCTTGGTGACACCTCCCGGAAATTCTTTGGCTATGGTCATGGCCGTTTCCAGCGCTACCTGTTCCACCTTTTCCAGGTCGCTGTCGTAATGTACGCCCACTTCCACACGGGAACTCACTTCTTTGGCAGGCAGGTAGGCGTTGGTTACGATAGAGGAGGCTAATTTTCCATTTGGAATAATCACCATCATGTTCGGCAGCGTACGAATGGTAGTATTTCTCCAGGTAATATCGCTGATATAGCCTTCCTGGCCGCCTTCCAGGCGTACAAACTGTCCTGGTCGAATTTTCCGGGAAGCGATGATCTGAATACCCGCGAACAGGTTGGCCAGGGTATCCTGCAAGGCAAGCGCGACGGCCAGGCCACCCACCCCAAGGGCGGTTAGCACGGGCGTCACCGAAATGCCGGCGGTTTGCATAATAACCAGTATTCCGATCAGATATACAACGATGCGCGCCACGTGCTGCACCAGGGAAGTCGCCGGGAAGTCGCCGGAAATGCCGGCGGTGTGGTGATGAACATAGCGCCCGGCAAGACGCCCGACAAATATGGTGGCCACCAGCAAGGCACAGATTTTCCAGGTAAAAACCGCCTCGTTTTGCCATTCCGGGGGTAACAATTGGTAACGCAGCGCGATGCCCAGCCCGCTTGCCAAACCCATCCACCGGCCCAGGCCGGGCAGCGATTTTCTAAGAACATTGGCAGGTTCCAGGTTGCGCAAAAAAAAGTATTCAAGCATCCAGCCGGCAAGCCAACCGGCCACCAGAAGGGACAAACTCCATAAAATGGCGGACGCGTTTTCGGTTAAAAACTCCATCATATTTTACGTGTTGGTTCGGGGATACAACACGAAGCGGGGGGAAGTGTTCTGCTGTGCCACTGGCTTCTCTGGATTTCATAGCCGGTTTCTCTGTCTGTTTTTACCGGCATCGCGGGGCCAAAAGATATAATTGCACTTAACTTGCCCTTTTTTTGAATTGACTCGATCCAGCATGAAAGCGTCCCGTCTTGCCGCCTACCGCCACGACCTGAAACAGGAACTCGGCCACATCCTCGACTGGTGGGCCAAATACGCGCCCGACCCCGAACACGGCGGTTTTCATGGCCGGATTGATAACTTTAATCAACCGGATGTTGCTGCGCCCAGGGGCGTGGTGCTCAACAGCCGCATCCTCTGGGCCTTCTCCGCCGCCGCGCGTACACAACCCGACGATAACAGGCTGACCATGGCCGCTTACAGCTTCGATTACCTCCGAAAACACTTTATCGACCCTGAATACGGCGGCGTCTACTGGTCGGTTGCGCCCGACGGCAGCCCGCTGAACACCCGGAAACAGATTTACGGCCTGGCATTTGCCTTGTACGGCTTCGCCGAATACTACCGCGCCGGCGGACCGAAGGAAGCCCTCGACGAAGCCATTGCCCTGTTCCACTGGATTGAAAAATACAGCTTCGACGGCGTGCGCGGCGGTTACCTCGAAGCCTTTGCCCGCGACGGCGCGCCCCTCTCCGACCTCCGCCTTTCGGCCCGCGACCGCAACGATCCCAAAACCATGAACACCCATCTGCATATACTCGAAGCGTACACCAACCTGTACCGCGTGTGGCAGCACCCCCACCTGGCGCAACAACTGCGGCGCCTGATCCAGGTATTTTGGGACTATATCGTAAACCCTCTTTCCGGACATCTCTGCCTGTTTTTCGATACCGGCTGGGCGCCGCAATCCGAGATCATTTCTTATGGCCACGACATCGAGGCAGCCTGGCTCCTGCCCGAAGCGGCGGAAGCCCTGGGCGATAGCGCGCTGATCCAAAAATGTCGCGAACTCGCCGTCATCATGGCCATTGCCGCGGCCCGCGGGCTCGACGAAACCAACGGCGGTCTGTGGTTTGAAAACCATATTTCTGAAAAACACTGGTGGGTGCAGGCCGAAGCCATGGTAGGCTTCCTGAACGCCTGGCAAATCAGCGGCGAGGAACATTTTTTGGAAAAATCAATGAATTGCTGGCATTTTACCCGGCAACACCTGCTCGATCGCGCCAACGGCGAATGGTATTGGGGCGTGGATGCCGAACGCCGCGTCATGCCCGGCGAGGATAAAGCCGGGTTCTGGAAATGCCCCTATCACAACAGCCGGGCGTGTATGGAAGTGATTGAGCGTTTACATTGAGTGATTGAGTGATTGAGTGATTGAGTGATTATTTCATACGCCGCCTAC
>CALEYM010000838.1 GCA_937926185.1 uncultured Bacteroidota bacterium
AAAGCGATACCCAGCCCCTGCAGCGGCGCCGGAATATTGGAATAGCGCAGGCGTTCGCGAACGGCTGCCAGCAGCACGATGGCCAGGAAAAACCCGATACCCGAACCCACCGAGAAAACGGCCGTTTCCACAAAATTGTATTCCCGCTCCTGCATAAACAGGGACGTACCGAGAATAGAGCAGTTCACCGTGATCAGTGGCAGGAATATGCCCAATGAATTGTAAAGGGCCGGGGTAAATTTTTCCACGACCATTTCCACCAATTGTACGGCGCCGGCTATAGTGGATATAAACAGGATAAAGGACAGAAAAGTGAGATCGACCGTGGCCAGCGAGGGATGCACCCAGGCCAACACGCCTTCTCCCAGCATGTAGCGCAGGATCAGATAGTTGAGCGGCGTGGTGAGGATCATCACGAAAATGACGGCCAAACCCAACCCGAACGCCGTTTTTATTTTTTTGGATACGGCCAGGAACGAACACATACCCAGGAAGAACGCGAAAATGACGTTCTCCACAAAAATGGATTTTATCAGTAAATTAAGCAGGTGTTGCATAAAAAGTCGTCGTTTAAGCCATTAAAACCGTCTCGTCAGGATACATTGATCAGTTTTGCGTTCCGCTGGCGCTGTATCCAGATATAAATGCCGATGAGAAACAAGGCGGCAGGCGGCAGCATCATCAGGCCGTTGTTGACATAGCCCATATCGTAAGCCCATTGCGGCATCACTTTATACCCCATCAGGGTGCCGGAGCCGAACAACTCCCGGAAAACAGCCACTACCACCAGTATTATGCCGTAGCCGATACCATTGCCGATACCATCGAGGAAAGACGGCCAGGGCTTTTGCGACATGGCGAAAGCTTCGAGCCGGCCCATCACGATGCAGTTGGTAATGATCAGGCCGACAAAAACCGACAGTTTTTTACTGATGTCGAACATGTAGGCCTTGAGCGCCTGATCGACCAGCGTAACCAGCAGGGCGATCACGATCAGCTGCACGATCATGCGGATACGGCCGGGCACCGAATCGCGGATCAGGGATATGATCAGATTGGAAAAGGCCGTTACAAAAGTAACGCCGATAGCCATGATAATGGCGGGCTTGACCTGCACCGTCACCGCCAGTGCAGAGCAGATACCCAGTACCTGAACGGTTATCGGGTTGTTGTCGTCCAGCGGATCGGAAAGTATCCGGCGGTTCTTTTTAGAGAACAGGGCTTCTTTCTTTTTTTCTTCGACAACAGGTGCGGAAGTTGATTCTACACTCATAGTTTCTTTATTTACAAGCAGTTTTTGTCAATATTAACTAGTTACCGGCGCTTGTTTTAAGTTTATTGAAATAAGCCAGGTAAGGCGCAATACAATCTTTCAACATTTCATCCGTGCCGCGGGAGGTAATGGTACCGCCCGATATGCCGTCTACCCGGTGCTCGGGCCCATAAGGAATTTTATCGGTTGTTTTGGCGACATATACCGACACGAATTGATCGCCCGCCATGATCTTTTTACCCTCAAATTGTTGTTGGAAGGGTTTTTCAGAAATTTCTGCGCCCAGGCCCGGCGTTTCTCCCTTGTGATCGAAATAAGCGCCGTACACCGTGTCGAAGTCCTCTTCTACAGAAAGATAACCCCAGATCGGCCCCCACAACCCCACGCCGTACAAGGGCAAAATATAGTATTTTTTTCCCCCTTCAGCCGCATACAAATAGACGGGTAGCCGGCGTTCCGCGGCAGGTTTAGCCACTTCTTCCTTCAGTGCCACGGCATTGGCATCGACGCCGCTCATCACTTCTCCCCGGGCATCCACGACCAGTTCCGTTACCTGGTTTTTGTATATCTGTTCAATCTCCTCCCGCTTTTGCGTCTCTATACGTACAGAACGCAGGATGTTGGTCTTTTTATCAAGGGCGATATTGGCCTGCTGCAAAGGTTTGAGCCCCTCAGAGGCGAAAGCCAGCAAGACGGCCGTAATGACCGAAATGATGATGGCATATACGAAAGTATAGCGGTTACTATGCACGTTTCAGCCTTTTTTTGATGTGTTGTTCAACTACAATGTGGTCGATCAGGGGGGCGAAAACGTTCATCAGCAGGATACTGAGCATCACGCCTTCAGGGTACGCAGGGTTAAATACCCGCAAAATAACGGTAAATGCCCCGATGAGCAGGCCATAAATCCATTTGCCGCGGTCCGTTTGCGCGGCGCTGACAGGGTCGGTAGCCATGTACACGGCGCCGAACGCAAAGCCGCCCAACAGCAAATGATAATGTGCGGGCGTATGCATGGCATGATTGGGCAGGTCGGCGGGCGCCAGTCCGTTCAAACCAAGACCCATCAGCCAGGCGCCCAGGAAACAGGAGACGATGATTTGCCAGCTGCCAACGCCGCTGATGATCAGGATCAGTGCGCCGATCAGGCAGGCCGCCACGCTGGTTTCCCCGATGGAGCCCTGTTCAAAACCCCAGAACATATCGCCGGCCGAAGCCATGGTATGAAAATCGGCGTCGAAAGCCACCAGGTTCGTGGCGCCCGAATAACCGTCCACCAATGCCCGCCCGGCTTCTGGTGAAAGGTCCGTCCAGATATCGCCCGACATATACGCCGGGAAGGCAAAAAACAGGAAAGCCCGCGCCAGCAGGGCCGGGTTCATAAAGTTCATGCCCGTACCGCCGAATATTTCCTTGCCCAGCAGGGTGCAAAAAATAGCGGCCAACGCCACCATCCACAGCGGAACGGTAACCGGCAGGGTAAGCGGAATAAGCAACCCGGTGACCAGATAGCCCTCGCTGACCGGGTGCCCGCGCATCACGGAGAAGACAAATTCCACACCCAGGCCCACGGCATACGACACGATGATGATCGGCAGGGTTTTCACAAACCCGAACCAGAAGTTCTCCATCATGGTGGCTTCCATGCCGAATGCCAAATGGTGCTGATTGCCCACATTCCACATCCCGAAAAGCATGGGTGGTATCAGGGCAAGGATCACCGTCATCATGGTGCGCTTCAGGTCCATGGCGTCGCGGATGTGCACGCCGTGCCTGGTAGTGGTACCCGGCGTAAAAAGGAATGTCTCCAGCGCCTCAAATGCGGGGTACAACTTCTCAAACCGCCCGCCCTTTTCGAAGTGCGGCTTGACCGAATGAATAATGTTTTGTAAAAACTTCACCGTATATTATGGTTGATTTGTTGATTTGTTGATTTGTTGATTTGTTGATTTGTTGATTTGAGGGCACCGAGCTCGGTCGGTCAAATCAACAACCTAACCCTCTTTACGAATATACTCCAGCCCTTCGGCGACGATCTTCTGCACATCGATTTTGGAAGTGCAAACGAATTCGCAAAGGGCAAAATCTTCTTCCGATACTTCGTAGATGCCGAGTTGTTCCATACGCTCGATGTCGCGGGCCAGGATGGCTTTGAGCAGAAACACCGGGAGGATGTTCATCGGTAATACCTTTTCGTACTGGCCTGTCATCACAAACGGCCGTTCTTCGCCGTGGGTGTTGGTGTCGAGATTGTATACCCGGTCGGGGAGCAGCCAGGAGAAAAAGGTGCGCGACAGGCTTAGTTTTTTGAAACCCGGCAGCAGCCAGCCGAAGAATTCAGGCTGGTCGCCTTCCGGAATAACCGTGACTTGGTTGGTATAAAACGACAGAAAATCATCGGCCGCCGAATTTTGGCCGGTCAGTACGTTCCCCTGAATGATCCGGCTGTGCTCCGACGTCAGGCGGCCGCCGGTCAGGTCGCTCATCCGTTGACCGGTCATTACGCGGAAATACTGCGGATGCGCCACACAACTGCCCGCGAGGGCGATCAGCCGGTCGGCCCGGTAGCGGCCTTCCAGGAAAAGACGACCTATAATAACGACATCCTGCGGATGTACATACCAGACCACTTCACCTTTATGTATAGGCGAAATATGGTGTATCTGGATGCCCACGTTACCGGCCGGGTGCGGCCCGTTGAAGCGGTGCGTGTTATCGGTGGCTACACCGGTCAAATCACTTTCCGACACACTTTTTTCCGACTTTTCATGCACACATAGGTGCAGGTGGCCGTGCGCAAGCGTTTGCAGGGCCCGCAAGCCTGCCAGAAAGTTTTCTTTTTCCTGGCCAATCATATAACGCATATCAGGCGCCAGGGGCGCCGAATCGAAGCAGGAAACAAAAATGGCTTTCGGCACATCCGTCGGATCGGCGATCAGGGAATAGGGGCGCTGGCGGATATAATTCCAGCAACCGCTGTCCTGCAGGCGTTGCAGTATGTCCGCGCGGCCCAGCTGAGCCGGATCGCTTTTTGGAAATTCCACATATCGCGTTTCACGGTCGGGTAAAATCCTGATTTCGAGGATACGCCGTTTTTCCCCACGCACCACCTCTGCCACTTCGCCGCTGACGGGTGAAGGGAAGTGCAGGTTAGGCCGGTTT
>CALEYM010000839.1 GCA_937926185.1 uncultured Bacteroidota bacterium
TAACCGCGAGAAAAAAGAAGACCTCGACAAGGGGTTGGAAAAAACCAAGGAAAGTTTCTTTGGCAAGATCACCCGCGCCGTGGCGGGCAAAAGCACGGTGGACGAGGAAGTGCTCGACGAACTGGAAGCCGCACTCATTTCCGCGGATGTTGGCCTGGATACCACGGTGAAGATCATAGAACGTATCGAAGCTCGGGTAGCCCGCGATAAATATGTGAACACCGACGAATTGAACAACCTGCTGCGCGACGAAATAGTGCAACTGCTGGCCGAAAACAACACCGAAGACGCGGAAGATTTCGATATTCCGCCAGGCAAAAAACCATACGTGCTGCTCGTTATTGGCGTCAACGGCGTGGGCAAAACCACCACCATCGGCAAACTGGCCGCCCAATTCAAACAGAATGGCTACAAAGTGGTGCTCGGCGCTGCCGACACCTTCCGCGCCGCGGCCGTGGATCAGCTCAACATCTGGGCCCAGCGCGTGGGTTGCGATTTCTATTCCAAAGGCATGAACGCCGACCCCGGCGCCGTGGCCTACGAAAGCACCCAGTACGCCCTCGAACACAATTGCGACGTGCTGATCATCGACACCGCGGGCCGCCTCCACAACAAGGCCAACCTGATGCAGGAACTGGGCAAGATACACCGCTCCATCGAAAAAAAACTGCCCGGCGCCCCCCACGACGTGCTGCTCGTGCTGGACGCTTCCACTGGCCAGAACGCCTTCGAACAGGCAAAACACTTCACCGAAGTGGCGCCCATCACGGCCCTGGCGCTCACCAAACTCGACGGCACCGCCAAGGGCGGCGTGGCCATCGGGATCAGCGACCAGTTCAAAATTCCGATCCGCTATATCGGCGTGGGCGAACGCATTGACCAGTTGCAGATTTTCAACAAGCGTGCCTTCGTGGAGTCGTTATTTCAGCAATAAAGCTTAAATTGCGGGCAGAAAGGAAAAATTATGAACGCTATCGCCGCCACAACAGCACCCAAACGCAGGAGAAGCCGGAAAGTACCGGAAGCGCTCATCTACGAGATCGTGGATGGGAGGCCGATTTATTACAAAGGCTATAGAGATGTATTAAATGGTAAACTTAACCTCGAAGCCGTTATGAGTGAAAGTTCGCTTCAGGCCTGGCTCAAAGCCCGCCTTTCCAGTTTGCTTTTTGCTGCTTTAGAACCTAAAGGATATGATATACTGACCGGGGAATTGGGGTTGATTTTGGGAAAAGACGCCCGTCGCGGCGCCGACCTTTCCATTTATCGCAGCGAAGACTTGGTACTGGATGCGCACTACGCAAGAATTCCACCAGAACTGATCATCGAGATTGATATTCAGGCGGACCTGGAAAATCAAAGCGAAATGGAATATGTGCTGCGAAAAATAGAAGACTACCTCCAATTCGGTGTTAAAAAGGTCATTTGGATATTTAGTACGAACCGTGTTGTTATGACAGCTACTCCTCAAAAACCCTGGCTTACACTAGGATGGGACGCTAATATTGAGACAATTGAAGATGTTACATTTAACCTTTCAAAAATACTTGAAGGGAAAAAGATTGGGTAAATCAAATCTCAGGAATTTGCCGGTATTCCATAAGACTGGTGCGTAGTTACACTATTCAAATCAGAATTTTCCCCAAACCAACTGTTCAGCAAAAAAGTCTGTTCTTCTCCCGACTCCTTCCGGTGCCGGAACGCCCCATGCACGTAATCCGCCTCGTAATCTGCCGCATATTTCCGGTGATTTTCAGCGATGTGGCGGATACCTGCCAAAATATACTGCAACTCGGCGTCGGTCATGGTCGGGTGGAGGGAAAGGCGTATCCAACCCGGTTTTTCGCTCAGGTCGCCCGCGTCAATTTTTGTGACGATTTCGCAGGAACGTTCCTGCGAAATATCAAACAGGAAATGCCCGTAGGTGCCCGCGCAGGCGCAGCCGCCGCGCACCTGAATGCCGAACAGGTCGTTGAGCATTTTTACGGCCAGGTTGTAGTGCAGGTCTTTCAGCGTAAACGAAATGACGCCCAGCCGTTTGCGGGCTTGCGGTTCGAGTATCCCCAAACCGGGAATGCTATCAAACGCCTTCCACGCCTGATTCAGCAACTCATGCTCCCGTTCGAGCATATTCGCCACACCCATTTCTTCCTTCAGCCGGATGGCCAGCGCGGCGCGTATGGTTTGCAGGATGGGCGGCGTACCGCCGTCCTCCCGGGCTTCGATATCGTCGAGGTAGTGGTGTCCGCCCCAGGGGTTGGTCCAGAGCACGGTGCCGCCGCCGGGGTTATCGGGGATGCGGTTGTGGTAGAGGGCACGGTTGAACACCAGCACGCCCGGCGCCCCCGGGCCGCCGAGGAATTTGTGCGGTGAAAAATAGATGGCGTCGAGTTGCTGCAGCGGATTGGCCGGATGCATATTGACGTCGAGGTACGGCGCCGTGCAGGCGAAATCGACAAAACAATAGCCGCCATGCCGGTGCATCAGTTCGGCAATGTCGTAGTAGGGGGTAAGGAGGCCCGTCACATTGCTGCCGGAAGTGATGGCGGCGATTTTTAGCGGCCGGTCGCGGTATTGAAGCAACAGATTTTCCAGTTCGTTCAGGTTGACCTGGCCCGTTTCGTCGGGCCGGATAATCACCAGATCGCAGATCGTTTCCAGCCAGCTGGTCTGGTTGCTGTGGTGCTCCATGTGGGTACAGAACACGATGGGCCGTTCTTCGGGACGCAGTTGCAGCCGTTCGTGAAACTGTTCGTGTATACGAAGGCCAAGCATACGCTGAAGTTTGTTCACCACGCCCGTCATGCCCGAATAGGCCGCCACCAGCACATCCTGTTCGTTGGCGCCTACGTGTTGTTTGATGATCTGCTGCGCCCGGTGGTAGGTGCGGGTCATCAGGCTGCCGGTAAAGTTGGTTTCCGTGTGCGTATTGGCCATGTACGGACCGATCTCCCGGCTGATGCGGTCTTCGATTGGGCCGTACAGCCGCCCGCTGGCGATCCAGTCGGCATATACCAGCGGCTTTTCGCCGTAAGGCGTCCGGATGGTGTGGTCGATACCGGTGATATTGTGGCGAAAGGGGAGGAAGTATTGTTCCAGGCGTGTCATTGAGCGTTACTGTGAAGCGGGAAAAGATGGGTCAAAGGTAGGAAGAATTAAAGAAAATCGTCAGCATGGGTAAAGCCGGGCGCCAGTCATACCTCACGCACCCCCAACGCGCGTCAGGGAGGGCTTATAAGTCCGCTCCGCGAAAAACGCGACAAATTTTTCACCACGGAGGCATGGAGGCACGGAGTAGTTCCTTACAGGACAAGTCTCCGTGCCTCCGTGTCTCCGTGGTGAAATAAAATAATCTACGGCGGACAATCCCGCAAGGACGCTTCTGAAACAGCCTCCTGGAAGACACGTTTTTCTTGTATTTACCTAAAACTCGTCTATTTTGCGGTCTAAAATTCAACATGATGAAACAGCAAAATCTGAAGTCTCTGTTGATTGTTGCGCTGGTAATTACGCTGCTGACTTTGCTA
>CALEYM010000840.1 GCA_937926185.1 uncultured Bacteroidota bacterium
AATGAAAAATCATTTTCTCATCGTTCACCTCTCCTTCATAGATCAACTGATCCAAAACCACGATAAATACGCCAGCGTGGGAGAATTTATCATGGAGGAGATCGTTGGCCGGCAAAAGGATGCGCCCGAAAAATACAATGACATTCCGGAACACTTTGTCGTCGTCGTCACGTCTGGCAGGGGACGAGCCGACTGGTGGGACGACATCCGCCAGTTTGAAAAGGATAACCGGGAAAAACTGCCCAGACCCATAACCTCCTTCGTCACTTTCAAACCCATTGAAGTACTGTCGGTAGCCGTCGAAAATGCGCTGACCATGGGCGACGACATCGAACTGAAATACCGCCTGGTAAAGACCCTTTTCGGATCATAAACTGCTAAAACCATGGTTCCCTTTCGTATACTCATCATCATCTGGAAATGGGCAAAATTTACAAAGCCAAAAACGTATTCTGTTGAAGGCGACGCGCGGGCGAAAATCGTCTGTATTCACCAGAAAATGAATAAACGGACTATGGTATCGCTCATTAAAAAAATGATTGAGGATGATTTTGGCCTAAAGTCTCAGTATATCATGCTTTTTCACGATAAACCGGACGTATTTGATAGCAAACACCATAAAGAAATCCAGGATGTTATAGCCGCGGCTTTTCCCAACCTTGACATCCGCTACGATACCTTTTCCGGGGGTAAAGATTTCGTTTATTATAAACCGCCTCCACAAGATACCGGCCTGATCGATGAATTTGGCGACTTTGGCCCACATTCATTTACATCCACGCCTGTACCGGTTTATGTTTACAATCCGGAAACCGAGGCTATTTTTCCCGGGTACTTTAACCCGGTGTGGAATTTCTATGCGCATCATTTTAAATATCATTTGTTCGATCTGAAAGAGCAACTGACCTTGCTGTTGATCGGATTGCCCGGAGATAAAAAATATTCCAGGCGGCTTCCAGCTTATTTCGGCAACGATCCGGCGTTTGACCCAGTCAAAGCGCCGTATCAAATCGCGCTTCGGTTCAAGCCGGCACAAATTCGGGTTATTTACCCCGAATCTCCCACCATAGAAGAAGCCTATAAGGACTTGAAATCTTATCTCGAAAAAACTCCCCTGAACACCCCGGATTACCTGAAGTCCGCCGCCGGAAAATTCCGGACTATCCTGAACCTTATCCCCGGCGAGATTTATTGAGATATGACCATTCCGTACGCGACCACCAACGAGTTATTGCCGCGGTATTTGGCCAAACAGCTGGCGCCGGCCGGATATCAGCTCGTTCCGTTTAATGAAAATCTTGTCCTGGAAAACTTTAAGGTTGTCATCCTCTTTAGTCCGATGTTTCTGAATGATCACTACGTTTCGCCCGATGCCGTTTGGCAAAAATACTTTAAAACCCGGGCGTCGCATCTGCGTCTTGTCAGTGCAGGCTTTGCGGCGCCTGTTCATACGAACTTCCTGGAATTATCGGATATACCTGCCGACTTCGGCGGATTTTTGAGCCAGGCATTGCCCGTTTCAGCAGAAACGGCCCCCTTGCATACGGGCGGGCTGGACATGGCGGCGAAATTGCGGCGGCTTTTTGAGGGGCACGGGGGGGAGAGTGTGCACGCGGTATTAACGGATCTTCGAAGTGCAACAGTCACTATTTCAACCCTGCTAAAACAACCAGCCGGCCTGGAAACAGTTCAGGCAGAGTATTTTGGGAATACAGCTGATTTTTTGCTGCGCTGGCGGCAATTTTCAGAGCGATGGAACCGATATTTTCCTTTTCTGGGTTGTCTGCCATTTACTGCTTCATTCCAGAAAATCCATCATCCCATAAATACGAT
>CALEYM010000841.1 GCA_937926185.1 uncultured Bacteroidota bacterium
ATCAACAAATCAACAAATCAACAAATCAACAAATCAACAAATCAACAAATCAACCTTACCTACCCCAGTATCGGAATAGTAAGCACTACCTGGGTGCCGGCAGGGGATCCGTCGGGCAATACCAGGTCTTCCACCTTGGCGTGGATTTGCCTGTTGTAGAGGTTGCTCAGGAGATTAAGGCGTTCGGCGGTGACGGCCATGCCATGCGATTTGTGGTCGGAGGCTGATTTGCTCTTTAACGCGCGCGCGGCCTCCCGGCCGACGCCATTGTCGGTTACTTTAATCAGCAGATCGTGATTTTGCAGTTGCACTTCCACCCGGAGCAGGCCGTCGTTCCCTTTTTTGTGCATCAACCCGTGCCAGATGGCGTTTTCCACGTAAGGTTGAATGAGCATGGGCGGAATATCGATACTGCCGGGATCAACGGCATCGTCGACGTCGATCTCGTACTGAAAACGCCCCTCGAAACGAACCGCTTCCATTTCAATATACAAGCGCAGCGTTTCCAGTTCTTTTTCCAAAGAAATCATTTCGCTCTTGGAATTGTCGAGCACCAGCCGGATCAGACGGGCGAATTTCGTGAGGTATTGCGACGCCACCAGGGGTTGGTTGAGCAGAATATACCGGTTGATCGAGTTGAGGCAATTGAAGATAAAATGGGGATTCATCTGGGCGCGCAGGGCCGACATTTCCACTTCGGCGAGGCGCTGGTTGTAAGTGATCTGCAGGCGGTCGCGGTCGCGGATCAGGCGTACCCGCCAGCGGAAAATGGCGTAAATCAACCCGCCGGCGGTCATCGCAACCAATATGCGGAACCACCAGGTCTGCCAGTATGCCGGCAGAATAATTACCTTGATAGACAAGGGTTTAGGATTCCATACGCCGTCGCTGTTGGCGGCTTTCACCAACAGGGTATAAGTGCCGGGAGAAACATGGGCATAGTTGGCCTGCCGTTGTTTTGAAGGTTTGTTCCAGTCTTTATCGTAGCCTTCCAGTTTCCACTGATACAGGTTTTCGTCAGGCAAAGTAAAATTCAGCGCGGCAAATTCGACGCTGAACGAATTTTCATCGGGCGACAGGCGTCTGCAGCCCACGTTTGCGGTGGGCGCCGGTATGTTTTCCTGCAGGGCGCGCAGGTTCGTTACCACTACTTCGGGAGGCGATTGATTGTCGCGCAGGAGTTCGGGTTGCCAGCGCAAAAAGCCGCGCCGCCCGCCCGCGTATAATTCGCCGACAGGGCTTATGCTGAAATCACTATACCCGAATGGCGTGCGGCTGGCGCCGAAGCGGTAGTCGAAAGTTTTGACCCTGTTGTTTTCCGGGTCGATGCGCACGACCCGGTCGCCGGCGCCAAACCACAATTTTCCCTGCCGGTCTTTGATGCCTCCCTCAACAAAATTCATAGGCAGGCCGTCGGCCGTAGTAAAAGCCCGTAAGGCCTTGTCGGGGGGGGCGCCGGGTTCGTACCGGATCAGCGCCTGCGTGGTACCGATCCACACCCGCCCCCGGTCGTCTTGTACGACACCGCAGCAGGCAGCCAGTCCTTCCATGGTTTCATCTCCGAAGCGCCGGCATTTTAACGTAGACAAATCACATTCATAAAACCCCTCTCCGTCGGTAGTGATCCAGGCGAAACGGCCCTGCTGGTCGACTAAAATTTTACATATCCGGAGGGCATGAAAACCGTCATCCGGGCCTAAAAACCGGGTGCTGCCGTTGCGCGGATCGTATAGATACACCCCATCGCGCGACAAGCCAAACCACAAACGGCCATGCGGGTCTTCGTCAATAGCCCAGATCAAGCCGGCCCGTCCTTCTCTCCTTTGCGGTGTGGGCACGGGCTTGAGGGAAAAGTTTTTCCGGTCGAGCAAATACACCTGATAGCGCGTGGTCACCCATACCTGTCCCTTTCGGTCGCGGAATATCCGCGTAGGCTCGGAAGCTGCCGGAAGGGTTGAGATTCTTTTCCGCACCTGATTTTGGCTATCCAATACGTAAATCGCGCTTTGTTGCCGGGAGGCGACGTACCACAAACCGTCGTCGGGATTATGATGTACGTCGCAAATGTCATTCTCATAAACGGTGGTTGTTTCGCGATGCACCTCGGTGTAATGAAATCCCTGCAGGTAAGGGTCGAACTTAACAATGCCGTTATCCGTGCCAATCCAAACCGCGCCTGCCCGGTCCTTGAACAGGCACTCCGCGTTGAGCGATACATCTTCTTCAAAGGGCAGTTTGATTTTTTTCACCTGACCGCTGTACGGCGTCATCTCTGTCAGTCCCGATACGCCGGCCACCCATAATCTTCCTCCGGAAAGCGGCAACATATCGTGGGGCGTAGGTTCTGGCTCGGGGAAATGCCGCGCGGCGCCGGTAGACAAACGAACCAGAAATACGCCGTTCAGGTAAGACGAACACCAGAACGCGTCGGCGCCGGCAGGCACTATGTTGGTCAGCCCGAACATCCAGACGCCGTCCACCGGTACAAACCGGAACGTTTGTTTTTCCAGATGGTATTGAAAAAAACCAAAAGTGGAACCGATCAGCATGGCTGTATCGCCGCAGGGCGCCACCGCGGTGATGCGGGGCCCCTGACGCCGGACTTCCTCCGGCGCCGATACCGGGGGATTATTCACAGCGGGTAATATCATGGCGTCGGCCTTGCGCGCTTCGGGATGAATACGGAATAGTTGGTTATAGGAATTGACGGCCCATATCCGGCCGGTTGCATCCGGACAAATGTTTTCAAAATAGGCATAGCGGGGGTCGGGAATTTCTTTCGGGTAGCAAAACACCTGGTCAAATTCCCATCGGCCTGGCCGCATGCGGCAAATACCGTTCCCGGTTCCCAGCCACAGCGTGCCTTTCCTGTCTTTGACGATGGTATTTACCGAGGCGCTTGGCAACGACGTGCTGTCGCCTTTCACCGGGTAATAATGCCAGAAGGTATAGCCGTCGTACCGGTTCAGCCCGTTGGCTGTGCCGATCCAGATAAAGCCCTTTTCATCCTGGTTTATGGCACGCACGCGATTGTCAGACAATCCTTGCCGGTAGGTAAGCGATTCCAGCAAGTAAGAGGGAGACTGGCCGGGGAGGGACAGTGTGCCAATTGCCAGAATAAATATGATGCAGGTTCTCAACATGAGCGGCTGCAAAATAAAGGAAAAGTGATTTCTAAAGCGCAGATTTGAGTATTTTGCGGGAACGGATGAGTAATCTGCGGTCGGCAACAGGCATATACCGGTGGGGGAACCGCTACCTGCCACCGCTGCTCCATAAAATAAAAACTGGCGCGGTATTGTAATTCTGCTTACCTTTGCGGCATCCCTCTTCAAAAGATAGTCTCTCCACTATACTAAGTCAGGCAATTTTGTAGTTTAAATACGCGTATTTGCCTGAATCTTAGTGCACTTGCCTGTTTTCCCTCCGGCAGGCGCTTTCTTGTTTAACCATTCTAACCATAATTTATCATACTGCTATGAACACCACTTTTCATGCCGGTTGGCTGGCCGTTATCGTATTTTTTTTCCTGACAGCCGGTCTGACCGCTCAAACTCCGGTAAAGGAAGATATCCTGCGTGCCGACAAACAGTTTGATCTGTACGCCTATAACCTGGCCTTGCGCACGTATGAACAGGCGCTCAGGCAGGAGCCTAATAACGCTCACGCGCTGGCACGCACCGGCGACTGCTATTTCCAACTGAATCGCCCTCAGGATGCCCTCACGTGGTACGACCGCGCCCTGGTTCAAAATAATGCGGATCCCGAAGTAATGTTCCGCTACGGCAAGGCTCTGATGCAAACGGGCGATTATGTGGGCGCCAAAAAATGGTTTGTCCTGTATAGCGAAAACAACCGGGCGGCAGGCCAGCATTTTGCGCAAATGTGCGACTTCGCTTTGCAGGCTTCCCGGAAAGATGCCATGTTCCAGGCGTTGAACGAACCCCTCAATACCGCCGCCTCCGACTACGGTCCGGCTTTTTACGGCAACAAGGTGGTGTACAGTTCCGCCCGCACCGACATACAGCGCAAAACGGCCGCGCGTACCAACGCGGACTGGACCGGAAGCGCCTACAACCAATTGTATGTCACCCAACGGAACCCCGGCGACAATTATCTCCAAAATCCCGCCTTTTTGCGCGGCGATCTGCAAAATAACTACAATGAAGGGCCTGTCAGTTTTTCCGGCGATGGCCGCCGGGTGGCATTTTGCCGCAATAATTTTATCGACGGAACACGCCAGATCGCTGAAAAAGGCGTGAACATGAGCCTGCATATCGCCGATGTTTCGGAAGGTAACTGGCTGAATGAGAAAGCCTTCCCCTATAACGGATCGAACCATGCCACCGGCTTTCCCAGTTTGTCGCCGGACGGAAACACCCTGTATTTTGCTTCCAATCAGGAAGGCGGCTTCGGCGGTTGGGATATTTACGTGTCTACCTGGGCCGGCAGCGCCTGGACTACCCCGCGCAACCTCGGCGCAGCGATCAACACCGCCGGGAACGAAGTAACCCCCTTCTTTGACGGCAATAATTTGTATTTCTCCTCCGACTGGCACAACGGCCTCGGCGGCATGGATGTGTTTCGCGCCGATATGGAAAACGGTTATATTCGCAATATCATACACCTCGGAACTGGCGTCAATTCGCCGCGCGACGATTACGGGTTTGTTCTCGATCCCGGCACGGGCATCGGCTATCTGACCAGCAACCGCACCGAAGGGCGCGGCAATGAAGATATCTGGCAGGTACGCAAACGCGTGGATGAATTTCTCATTTCCGTCACCGACGCGCAACAAAATCCCATTCCTTTGGCCGAGCTGGATTTCTCCGCCTGCAATGCCGGAATAAAACAAACGGACAGCTATGGCCAGTACGCCTTTGCCGTGGCGGCAGGTAAAGCCGATTGCCGTATTACGGTGCGCAAAACCGGATACCGTTCGGTGGCAGTGCCGGTCAGTTCGGCGGGGGAAAAGAATATCAATGCCGTGCTGGTGGCCGATTATACAACGCCTGCAACCGCTTACAATCCACCGGCTGAAACCACCACAACCGCTCCTGTTACTTATAACTATCCGGTGACGAATGGCGCCATAGAAAAATACACCGTTTATGTGCTCGACGATCTTGGACGGCCTCTGCCGGCAGCGGAGTTGAACCTGACCACCTGCGGACTGGGCACCATCTATACCGACGCTGCCGGGAAAGGTTCTTTTTATTTTCCAAAAGGAGGAACCTGCAACCTGGTTATCCGTAAAAGCGGCCTGGAGGATGTCACTGTGCCGGTAAACGATCAGACACGCAAGGAAATGTCGATAGCGATGAGCGCCGATAAACGAACCAAGTTTTCAGGGCTTGTACTCGATGCCGGTACCCGCCGGCCGGTTCAGGGCGCCGTGGTGACGGCCCGCGGCCGTCAGGGCGTTCATGAAACCCTGGCATCCTCCAACGCTTCGGGTCAATATACCCTGATGCTCCGGCCCTATCAGGTGTACGATATTACCTACGGACACGAGGGTTATCAAAACTTTGTGAGTACCCTGCAAACCGAACGCGCACTTCAGGCCGACATGGAATTGTCTCCCATACTCCTGGAACCTGCTGCCGGTCTGCGCTCAACAGCTGCCGCACCGCTTACTTACAGCACCGTGACGCCGGCATCCGGCGGCATGATCACCCTGGCGGAGTTGAGCCAAACATCCGCGCCCAGCTCCGCGGCAACTACCCGCGGCAAACAACAAGCTGCGACAACCACCGCTAAAGCAACCGGCTATGCCGTGCAGATTTCTGCCAACCCGGAGAAGTTTACAGAAAGTAAGATCCGGAAATACGACGACCTCACCCAATACGGCAACCTGTATTCGGTTAAAGAAGGTAAACTGAATAAACTCCGGCTGGGCGTTTATACCACCCGTGAAGAAGCCAACAGCGTTTTAGCCGAAGTTGAAAAAAAACACAAAGACGCCTTTGTCGTCTGGGAAACTCAGGCCGACGCGGGTTTGATGGCACAATCGCCTACTGCCCCGGCGCCGGCCCAGTACAGCACTTCCATCGCGGCTAAAGGTTTGACGACAACGCCCGCTACAAAAACGGCGCTCACGACCGCTTCGCCGATCCGTTTTGCCGTACAGGTTGCCTCCTGGCCGGCTGATAAAGCCGTTCTGCTGAGCGATTACACCAACCTGCAATCGCTGGGAAACGTCTATATCCGCCCGGAAAACGACCGCATGCGCGTACGGGTAGGCGCCTGGGATGCGCACGACAAAGCCGAAGCTGCCAAAGCCGAAGCCGTTCGTTTGGGTTATAAGGATGCCATTATTGTCACGGAGAAAGCAGACGACGTATCGCGCGCAGCGGCGGTGCCGGCAGTCACCAGCTCCAAATCGCTCACAGCCACGCCGGTGACGTATTCAACTCCCGGCGCCACCACGATGTCGGCCGTGCCGGCTTCCAATGCCAAATACTACATTCGCGTTTGCGCGATGAGCGATACGCAAAATTTCGACGCCCGGAAACTGGACGGCTCCGGCGCGGTGATCGAAAAATGGCCCATCGGCGATACTAAAATGACCGCTATTATGCTGACCGGATTCCCGACGGTGGAACAGGCTATG
>CALEYM010000842.1 GCA_937926185.1 uncultured Bacteroidota bacterium
CTGCCGCTCCGGTGACGCTGCTGAACGAGCCCGGCGGACAATCCGTGCAACTGGTTTGCCCCGGCTGATCCTGGTAGGAGCCGGCCGCGCAACTCTGGCAGGCTGCCGCTCCGGTGACGCTGCTGAACGAGCCTGGCGGACAATCCGTGCAACTGGTCTGTCCCGGCTGATCCTGGTAGGAGCCGGCCGCGCAACTCTGGCAGGCTGCCGCTCCGGTGACGCTGCTGAACGAGCCCGGCGGACAATCCGTGCAACTGGTCTGCCCCGGCTGATCCTGGTAGGAGCCGGCCGCGCAGTTCAAACAGGCCGCCGCGCCGGTCACATTGCTGTATTTGCCGGCAGGGCATAGTATGGCATTGATACCATCCGGGCAATAGCTGCCCGCCGGACAGGGTTGGCAGCCGATGATGACCGTCTGACTGTTGCGGGTTTCGGTAACCGGGTAGTAGCCGGGTTCGCAATTACAGCTGACGGCATTAAAATTGGAGATGCCGTCTACGGCCAGCGGGCAATCGTCGCAGGCGTCGCCGATGGCGTCTTCGTCGGTATCTGCCTGGGTTTCGTTCGCATCGTCCGGGCAATTGTCGCAGTGGTCGGGGTAGGTGTCGCCGTCGCTGTTGGAATTATCTACGTTGGCAGTGCCGGGTGTGACGCAGCTCAATTTGAAATCGCTGTTGTTATTATCCGTGTCGTTACCGTCCGGCACACGGGAAAGACCGACCCCGGCGGTTGCGGCGTTGTCGCCGGTGGCAACACCCGTGCCTTCCGCGGCGCCGGTCACGCTGCCTTCATAACTCAGGGCATCCGCGATAATGGCGTTGTTCAGCACCAGCCGGACGGCTGCCGGAGCGCCGTCGTTGATCTGGTCGGTTGCGCCGGCGAAGTTGTAATCGCAGTTGGGCACGTTGTTGCCGGTTCCGCAGATGACGAAGTAATCGCCGGCAGCCAGATTGAAGGATGGCAAATCCACCGTGGCGTACACCGTGCCGCCGCCGTTGAGCAGTTCCACTTTGTAGGGGTCGAGGTTGACCGCGTCGCTGCCTACGTTTTTCAGTTCGATAAATTCCTGGTTATCCGACGCGCCGGGCTGGTCGTAGTCCACTTCATTAATAATAATCGAAGGGGAGTAACAAATGCCAATGCTGTTAAAAAACGCGTCTTTTGCTCCGCCGGCACCGGCGTTGTAGTTGAACAGCCGTACGCGGTTTATGCTTTGGCCGCCTGCCGGATTTTTAAGGGCGCCGGAAAAAGTGACGGTTGAGCCGCCTCCGAGCGGGGTCACCGCCATTTCATAGGTTGTGGCAGTAAGCAGGGTAAATTGCAGGGCGAGTCCTTCATCGGTAAATGCAAGGCCGATATTCTGTTCGCCGTCATTGTCATTGCGTTTGTAAGAATTGACGGCATCGCCGCCCCGGTAATAGAATTCGAACAGGTCATTTCCGCTGCTGTTTTTCAGGCCGAAGCCTACCGAGGCGCCATTGTCGATATCGCCGTTGTCCATCTTGAGCGTGAACGTCGAACCCGGGGTCAGGTCGGCTGCAAAGGCGCGCAAGGCGTTGGCCTCGCCGCCGCTGTTTGCCCAGGTACCCCATGCCACACCGGAGGTATTTATATCGCCATCGCTATTGTTGTCGCCGTTGCCGTTGGCGGCGGCAGTTCCGGTAAAGAATCCCGCACTTCCGCTGCTGCTCAGGCTCCAGGCCCCAAGGCCTGTGCCGCTGTTGCTGCCGTTTGGCCAAAGGCCGCCGGTATATGTGCTGCTGCCGGCATTATCGCCAATGCAGACGGGCTGATGCGCCGCTACATGGGTGTTGAAAGCAATAATACGGGAAATCGCTTCACAGGTGAAAGCGGCTTGTGCCGTGGTCAGGAGCGGAAAAGTTGAAAAATTGCCGTTGCGGTTGGGGGAGTTGGGCCGCTCGGGGGCAAATGTGAATACCGCGGAAGTGGCCGCGTATTGCACCGTGCCGACTTCCACTTCAGTGTTCATACTGGCGTCGTATACAAATAAGCGGAATACTTCGTTGGGCGCCATACCATTGGTCGAAGGCGAACCGAGTACTTCGATGATCATGTCGTGGGCGCCGTCCCATTTAAACCCTTGTCCGATACGACCGATGCCGGTTACTTGTCCGGCGGCATTTTTCACGGCCAATTCGTCGCCGGCGGCGATGGGGGCGCCGTTGACGATCAGGTTGGCGGCATCGGCTGCGCAGATGGCGATAAAATGCGGGCAACCGCCCGGCGTGGCGCCCATGTTGAAATGACTGGCCGGCGTACCGGCGGGTTTGGGATACAGGCCGGTGGGGGACCACCAGGAATAGTCGCGTTTTTGCGCTTTGATGAGCGCCCGGCTGTCGCCGAATGCTTGCGTGGTTTTGAACAGGTAGCCGTCGGAGTAGTCTTTCAGGTATTTATTGGTAAACGGCGTGTTTACCCACACGGCGTGTTCCTTGTCGTCGTCGTCGTTGAGGCCCAGCACCATGCCATCGCTGACGCCTCCCGTGAGGCCGTCGCGGCGCATGGCGAACATGTTGCCGCCGTGGTTGTCGCCGTCGTAAGGCGGATCGGTGGGCCAGAAACCGCCCATGTTGTGAATATGATCGGAGGCGCCGGTGGCCGTGGCCTGGCGCAGGGCGATCTGCCATTTGATGTCGTCGGCCATGCCGTACCAGTACCAGTCTTTCCAGAACACCACGGGGCGGCCTTCGGCGGCCAGGAGGAAAGGATAACCCATGTCTTCCTTATCCGAAATGACCGGGTCGTGGTCGTTTTCGGTATGCAGTTCGAGGCAGGCGGCGCCGTAAGGGATAGGGCAGCCCATGGAAGCGCCGATGTATCCCTGCCGGTCGGTGTCGTGGCTTTCGAGCCAGGTGACCACGTCGAAGCCGGTCATGGCCGAACCCCACACGAGTCCGGCGTTGCCAAGCGTGTTATACAGGTCAATTGAACCGTTGGTTGTGTTCAGCACCGATTTGAGCGATCCGCGCAGCGGGAAGTCGAACATGGATATTTTGGCGTTTTTGACGCCGCCGCTGTTGGCCGGGTCTTGCACCTGGCTCCAGTAATTGACCAGGTTGGAAATACCATAGTCGAACGATTCGCCGACGGCAAAGGGTTGCGCGCCGTTTTTGGATTCGACAAGGAATTTTTTGATAAACCAGGGGTCGATATGTTTTACCGCGTCGAGGCGGAGTTCGTCGTAGCCCACGTCGTTCACCAGCCAGCGGCCCCACATGATGAGCGAGTCGCCCATGGAACCCATGAGCGTAGGGGCGCCGAACCACCAGCTGCCGGCCGTGCCGTCGGGGTTGGTGGGCGGGTTGGCGTCGTTTTCGTTGAAATAACAGAGGTCTTCGAAGAAGATGGCGTTGTGGTAGTCGGGGTTGTTGTCGGGATGGAAGTTGTTCGGATGTACGTGCGCCGGACCGCTGGGGATGCGCAGGCTGGGCGGGTTAAACACGTTGTAACCGGTATTGCCGCCCACCTGGTACATGGCTTGCGCGTCGGCGCCCCCGCGGTGATTAAGCACCACGTCGGCCATCACCTTGATACCATTGGTATGCAGGGCGCTGATCATGGCGTCGAGTTCGGCGCGGCTGCCGTGGCGGGTTCGGGTGGCGCCTTTGCTTGGGATGCTGCCGAGGTCGAAATAATCGTAGGTGCCGTAGCCCATATCCCATACGCCGGCAAAACCTTTTGTCGGCGGGGGCGTCCACACGGCATCGAAACCCGCGGCGGCCAGTTGGGGCGCCACCGCGGTGAGCGTATCCCACCAGATACCGCCGGTAGTGGTATTGGTCACGTCGCCGGGATGGGTGTTCCAGTAAAAGCCCTGGAGGATGACGTCTTGGGCGCGGAGGGTGTTTTTTGCAGAAAAAAACAGGGAAAGCAGCGCGAGCAGCGCCATAAGACGGGTAGCATGATTTTTCATCGAGATGACGATTAAGCGTATTTTTCTTGCGGTACAGGATTAGAGCCGGGACAAAATTAAAACTTCAGTCCGAATTCTTATCTTTGTCAAAAATTATCTTGCGATGACAGCCAGAGCCATACAGGAGAATTTATCCATACCAAACGTGCCGGCCAGGATCAAATGAACCTGGTTCATAAAAAAATGCAGGATTATCGAAAAGCCAAAGTGGCAGTTGTGTGGCATATTTTTCCCGACTTAGCCGAAGTGCACGTCTATCGGGGACGAAAAATGGAGGTGTGCCAGGGGGACGACCTTTGTTCGGCCGAGCCGGTGATAACAGGGTTTAAGATTGCAGTGGCGGAGGTGCTGAGGAAATGACCCGTTTCAACTTCATCTATTGTTTTACAAACTGCCTGGAAAACGCCACTTTTCCCACTTGAAATATAAGCGAATAAATCCCTGGCGCCAATCCGCCGACATCCAGTTTATCCTCGTATTTCCCGTTTGTAAGCAGCCCGCCGGTAGCCAAAGCCGCCGTCTTGCCATCGGCAGAAAGTACCCGGAACGATACCCGGCCTTTTGTTCCTGATTCGATATAAACGTGCAACAAGTCGCTCGCAGGGTTAGGGTAAACGGCGCAGATGATCCGGTCCTCGGCGTCTTTTATCCGGATGCCGCTGGTCGTTTTGTTGATCGTCCAGCTGACCAGGCTGACATGCAGGCTCGCGTGGTTGTCGACTCGCAGCATGGCGCCCGTATCGACGACGCTGACGAAGAGCGTATGGGCGCCATTGGCGAGCGTGTTTTGATCGATCAATACGGAATCGACGTTGCGGGCGATCGTTGCCCCGCCCAGTTGCCATTCGGTTTTCAGGGTATTGGGCGAAGGTTTTATCAGCTCGGTCAGGCGGAAGGGCAGGAATTGTTCGGGCGAGCTGACGACGGATGAGAAGGGGCTGTATGCCGCCACGGGATCCACCAGGTCGTGAATGGCTTCTATAATGCCTTCCCTGCAAACGGGGCAATAGGGCTGGCTGAGCGCCTGCATTTTACAGTTGTTGTGCGGCTTGTACCAGGAGGCCGAATTGCCGCCGCAGCAATGCTGAAAAACGCCTGTGCCGCCGGTACCCAACCAGTTTTTCCACTTTACCAGCGAAGGATTGTTTTGTTTGGTCATATTAGGTTTTTCAAGGGCATAAATATCTCCCGCGTAATACTCGTCGGCCAGGCCGGCGAAGGAGTGACCGATCTCGTGGGCCGTGATTTCCGGGCTGGCCGCATCCGCGGTGGAGGTGGCAAAAGTACCGCCGGCCCCGCCGTAGTAAGGAGAATTGGCGATGATGAGCACCTGGTCGTAATTGGGAAAATTGGCGGCCAGCACGTTCACCACGTTGACTGTTTTGTTGGCCACCACCAGCCGGTGTATGCCGTAGGAATCGAAGCTGCAACCCAGGTAGGTGTCCGGATTGGATACGGGTACCTGGGGAAAAGCCGAACTGCAGTCGGACGAGGTATTGGGGTGTTTGGCGCCCGACTGGGCCGAGATCACCCGGATGGCGAATACATTGAAATAGTTGGAATAATTGGACCAGGGCGGCTGGCTGAGCAAATAATCGGATAAACCGGTGGCATCCATGATAAATTCGCCTTGCTCCGCGGCGGTGTATCCGTCGCCGAGGATGACAAAGTTGATGTATTTATCCGGATGACCGTTGTATTGGAGGGTGTCTACCTGGAAGACCTGCGCCCATAATGCGCATGACAGCAATGATTGAAGCAGGATTGACAGTATCGTTTTTCGCATGATTTTACAGTTTGATTTTGGTTAATAGTTTTTCGGCGCCAGGCCGTATCGTTTCGGAAATTTTTACCGCGTCGCCCTGTACCGGCATCCGTATGAAAAATTCCGCCTCGTCCAGTTCGATGTCTTTTGACGCCAGCTTGCCGGTTTCATCCGTGTATTCGATGTGTTTGTACAAAGGGTGTTCGATGATCATGGCGTGCACGATCTTGTTTTTCCGGTAGAAGTCGATGGTGAGGAGATGGTTGGTAATTGGGGGCGGTGTTGCTGATCGTTTCACTTTCCCGGCGCCCTGCGTTTTGCTGAGCAGCTCGATGCTGCTGCCGTCTTGTCCGGCATTTTTTCTGATTTTAAATACCAGAAACAACATGGCATGATCCCCATTTTCTGGTAGCGCGGCGCGATCCGTGTGCCTTGCCCAGCCGCAGGAACTCAGAAATAGGAATAGTATTAACAATAGTTTCATGCCCATGCGGTACCGATGAGACCCCAAATGTACCGGATCATACGCAGGCGGGAAAAAAATTAAAAATGAAAATAAAACGAGGCCCCGATCATATTCTGCATGCGCAGCGGGTTGCTTTCCGGTTGCGGCAGCCATTTTTTCAGATTGAACAGGTTGGTCCAGCTCAAAAAACGGCGTATTTGCGGCCAGGTGCGCGGCCAATTGCGCAGGTTGAAACCCTTGGCGCCACTGAGCCCAAACACATACATATCCTGATTGTACAGCTTCAGGTTTTTTCCAAACGGATCGTCTTCCGGCGTGGACGGCGTTGTCCTGTAACCGGTCGTGCCGAAATCAAAGCGGGGCTCGGGTAAAAACAATTTTTTGGGCTTTTTCCAGCGCTGCCATTGCTCCCAGGCCGTGGGTGGGTTTTTCGGTTGATGACAAAAAAACATGTGCAGGTTGTCCGGCGGGCGCCCGGTGGTCTGCGCGCCGGCATCCCTCCCCACCAGGAAGTACATGCAACAAAACAAAATCCTGATGGCGCGCAGACGATACATCTTCCGGCAAAAATATACTTCGCCGGCTGAATTGCCCGATGTCCGACGTCTCTTCCTTCGTTTTATTGTACCGGTGTACGGGAATTACCCCTGATCCATCCGGATCATTGCCGCGCAATTTTTCCGCTTTTCTCCCGGTTGCCTGCCAACGCGCGCCATACGTACAAGCCCGGTGCCGGAAATGCTTCCGCGGGAATATTGACCTGCTGCAAATCTGTGCCGGCATCGGTTTTCCATTGCCAGCACAGCCGGCCCCGCAGATCCCAAACCGCCACCTGAACCGCCGTGTTTTCCGGCGCCTGCAACGGTAATATGGCGCCTGCAGCGGTAGGGTTGGGCGCGGGCTCGCCGATCCATTCGTCAATATCCGGAACGGGCAGGAATTGCAGTTTCAGTTCGCGCGGTTCCGCATCGCCGGTGTAGACTTTTGCCGGTAGCGGCGTTTCCGACAACCGGAATAATTTGCCTGTTTGTACATCTGCCAGGACTTTCAGGCGGAAGTAAAACAAGGGCTGGCCCGGCCTGGCCGCGCGCGGCACGGCGTCGAACCAGACGGCGTTGACCAATCCGGGCCTGGGTTGCGCGCTTGCGTTGTCGTCCCAACCGGGCAGGCTGCCGGGCAGTATGGCTTCTACTGAAACCAGTTCAGGGTCGAATTTCAGTCCGAACTGCAGACCCATCCATTCGCCGGCCTCCGCCGGGAATACAGGCAGGTCGAGGATTTCGCCGGCCCTTAAGCGGCGGTCGGGCAGGAGCAGCGCGGCCTGGGAGCGGACTTCGGGCGCGCCGCTGAAACCGGGAATGGCGGTACAGTCAACGTCGCCGGTTTTTATGGCCACGAAATTCAGGTCCTGTATCGTGCTATCCGTTATGCCGGTCAATTCTATGGTTTCCGGAAAAGGTAATTGAAACGGATTGGCGGGGTTGGGGAAAACAAAATCCTTGTCGACAAAGCGCCAGGAGGTATTAGCAGGAAACTCCTGGTAAATGCCCAGTAATAATTTGCGGGTTTCCACGATGTCGAAAGAGGTGATCGAATAACTTTTATTGACATCGGCGGCTATGCCTCCATAAGGCATGGAGAGCGGCTGAATACCCAGAATATGCTGGCTGATCCGCATAAGATCGAACACGTCGACACCGTTCAGTGGGTCGCCGTTTTTAGTGGGAATTATGGCATAATTGGCCAGTAAAGGCACGCCGTTCAGCGGGCTGGCCTGCCGGCAGCCGTTAGCATCGACGGCAAAAGTATCGGGAACTATGAACGGCGGTAATCCCGGAGCGCTGATCTGCACGTCGAAATTCCAACCTGAAACCGGTCCGCCTGTACACCAATGGTTCACGCATACCCCCAATTGAACAGTGCCATTCCATTGGCAAACGCCCATATTGTCCTGTACGATCACGTAAGTTTCACAATAGTCGGCATTGCCGGAACGGTCTTTTGCCCAAAGTTCGACGATTTTCGTTCCGAGTTCGTCACAATCGTAGGTGACTGAAACCTGGGGCGCGCCCAGGCTGTCGACCGGGAAACCGGTTCCGGCGCCGGATTTGCGGATGCCAATCATCAACTGGTCGCCGGGTGTGTGATTGTCTTCTGCGTATTGTAAAAAGTCGCTGGCCCAAAGCGTGATCATCTGTGTGGGCATAAGGTTGACGGAAAGGCCGTTCAGGCACACGACAGTCGGTTTTTTACAATCTCTGACGGTGAAAAGGTATTCGCTGGTATCCGCATCACCCGCGTTGTTGGCGGCGATCCAGCGAATTTTGTGGGCGCCGTAAGGCAATTCGGGATTCACGTACATGCCCGGGGCAGACAGGGTATTCCAGCGCAGGCGGGCAGTCTGATTAGTGCCGTCGCCCGATACTTCCAGGGCGAACCGGTACTGCTGGTCCGCGGGCAAAGGCCGGCCGTCGAAACGCCGCGGCGTGCCGCCGCTGTAGTTCGGGTTGGCGCTATTGCCGAAAGGTACCATGCCGGGCGCGTAAGCGCCCAGGCTGTCGGAGTTGATCACGGTTTCCTGAATGCCGTCGTGATCGAGGTCGAGAAAAAGGAAACAGCGCAAAGTCAGTGTGCCGGTACAAACATCGGTTGCCGCCACGTTGAGCTCCACCGGGCCTTCGCCCATGTCGTGTAAGAGTGTGAGGGTGTCGAGCCAGTAGGTTTCGTTCCACAGGTAATCGAAGTTAGGCGTCAGGTCGCAAACGTCCTGTGGCCCGTTGGGTATATTGACAAAGGCTGGGCATTGAGCACGCGGGGACAGCGGCAGCAATACCATAAGGAGAAATATGTTCAGGATATTTTTCATTTTTATTGTTTTTGAACGTGGTGATTGGCACGGTTTGACCGGGGGACGTTTCGAAATCTGGGCGCGGCAACACCCGCGGGCGTGCTCAGCGCAGCATCAGTTTACCGCTCGCTACCCGCCCGTCTTCCACTTCTATCCTGAAAAAATATAATCCCGGCGGGAGGCCATTTCGCTGAAACTGATACTCCTGACCGCTGAACAACTCTTGGCGCAGGGGTTGTCCCAGGGCATCGAACAGGCGCAGTTGCAGGCGGCTGCCGGGCAGAAGGCCGTCGAACCGGAACACGGCCTGTTCTCCGGCGGGATTCGGCGCAATACCGAGGCTTAGCGATTTGGCCGCGGGGCGGTCCAGCGTAAAACTCAGCAACGGACGTCCAATGGTGTGGAAATATGGTTCGGTGATGACCGGTTCGTTGAAATCGAAATAAATAGCCGCTTCGTTTTCAATGAGCGTGCCTGGCGGCAGGTTCGGCTTTTGCGACACGGTGAATGATACGAAACCATGCGAGCCGGGTTCATTGGTCGTGCTGTCGGGCAGCAGAATATCGGGAAAAGTAAAACTCAGTTGATTTTTTCCAACCATTTCAAACCGGTATGGATGACTGGCCGCGCCGGGCCGAACGCTGAGGGGGTCGAGTCCGGGCGGCAATTGGTCGCGGATGACCACGTGAAAAGCCGTGTCGTTGCCGGTATTCTGGAAACGGATCAGGTATTCGATGTCCTGGTTAGCTTCGATAAAATGCTGGTTTCGCCAGCCAAGTGGAAAACCGCGTTTGTCGTTGGGGTCGAAGGAGCCGACCACGGCGTCGCAATGGATGTCGATAAACGGATCGGCGTCGTCAAGCGGCAGCTGGAGGGAAAGGCTGGCCGTGGCTGGCCCGTTGCAATGGTCGGCTACGGCGGCGGGTCGCCCGCCCCCGGGATGGCCTGGACGCTGATCGATACGCATATAGTAGGAGCTGCCCGCGGGATTGGAAATAGTGATAATCGTGTCAGCGCCTGCCGGGAGTTGCAAATGCCCCATCTGGTACATGATCTGGTCTTCGATGATCACGTAGTCGCAGGGGCCTGCCATGCCGGCGCCGGTATTGATAACCGTGAACTGCACGCTGCCGTTGCAGCCGGCAGTCAGTTCCAGGTGGGAGCCGTCCCATAGGGAATCGGGCGGCGCGCAAACGCTGTCGGGGAAAATATGCGCTTCGGCACATATACTCTGGCCCTGCACGGCATCGCAGCTGAGCAGAAACTTCACCCAAAACGACCCGCAGTCGCCGGGCGGCACGTCGGCAATATTGAAACTGTATACGTCGCCGGATTGTGCGGATAGCGGAATACTGCTGCTGACGTACGATAACAGCGGATCGGCTGTGATCTGCACCGAGGCATCGGTAGCGGAGGTATTGCCGTAATTGCAATAACTGATCTGCCAGGTGGAAGTGGTGCAGCGTCGCAGGGCCCAGGCCTTAAGGTCCACATCCAGGTAAGGGCAGTTGCCGGCACTTTGTACGCCGATGGGAGGAATCTGTATAGTTTGGTTGAATCCCGCGACATTTACCGATGGCGTATCGCACACCTCCCAGAGCGGAAGGGCGCCCGACAAGGTGTGAACGTAAATATCGTAATTTCCGGGGTCCACGGCAATGTTGTAATGCCCGTCGGGCGACACCGGTCGTACGCGGGATCCACCCGAGGGGTCGCGCGCTTCCACGAAGAGCAAAGGGGCAGCCGATTCGCTGGAATCGCGTGTACAGTTGGCATTTGCGTCGCGGTACACCATGCCGGACAGGATGTTGGCAAAACCCGGATTGAGCGCCAGCCCGTCGGTTTTGATCAGGACGGCCAGATCGGGCGAGGCGAAGCTGGAAGTGCCGCAAAAGGCAAAATGATCGTCGGCGGTGTAAACGGCGGCCTGCGGAAAATCGGCCAGTCCAAAAGCCTGAAGCCAGAGCGAGTCGCCGGCGGCATCGAGTTTCAGCAAACTCAGGTCGGCGTCGAACCCGGACTCGGAAGCGAGCACCGGAATGTACAGGTTGCCGGCATTGTCGCGGGTAAAACAATTGACCAGGCTACCGCTCAGCAAGGGCGTATCCTCAAACAAGGACAGGGGTTGCCGGTACCAGGTTTCCACGCCGGCGCCGTTGGTTTTCAGCAGGCTTAGTTTCAGGGGCGAGATTTGCACCGTTTCACCCAGCATCACCAGGCCGCCGTCGGGCGCCGCGAGGAAGTCGCGGATGCGTTGGTAGGCGGGTTTCGGGTAGGCATTTTGCCACAGGATGTTGCCCTGGGCGTCGGTGCGGGCGAGCCAGAAGTCGGCGCCGTTTTGCACGGGGGCGCCGCTTCCGCGTATTTCACCTGCCAGCGCCAGGTCGCCGTTGGGCAATTCAACCAGGCGACGGCCCAGTTCGGTAGTGGTATTCGATTGTCCAAAGGTTTGTTCCCAAAGCAGGGCGCCCGTGGCGTCGAGTTTGAGCAGGCGGACGTAAAAATCGGGCGCCGGACTGAGCATACGTCCGTCGCCCACGAGGGCGAAACCACCGTCGGAGGTGGCCACCAGGTCGGTGAAACCATTGGGCAGGGCGTAGTTTTCGAGTATTTTGAGCCATTCGGTTTGGCCATTGTCGTCCATTTTCAACAATGCGCTGCGCAGCATGCCGCCGTCCCGGAAGTTTTCACACAACACGGCAAAGCCGCCTGCCGCCGGCCGGCAAACAGCGATGCCCCGCGCGCCGGAAAGCGGCTGGTGTCGCGTCCATACGACTGCCCCGGCAGCGTCGGTGCGTTGTAAAAACAACAGGCTGTCGGTGGCGCCGCCGGCCATAAAAAAGCCGCCGCCAGGCACTTCTGCCAGATCGCTGGCAACGCTGCCCTGCGGCGTATAGGTTTTCCGGAACGATTGACCTCCGGCAGACCAGACAGTACCCAGCAGCAGCAGGATCAGGACACAAGGCAATGGAGTACGAGAAACATTCATGATGGTACAGGTTTAATGATTAAAGTCTGGAGTTTGAAGTTTGGAGCTGACATGGGGGAGGATCATTTGTGGATTATTCACGGTACAAAAGTGCGGGGAAAGAAACGG
>CALEYM010000843.1 GCA_937926185.1 uncultured Bacteroidota bacterium
ATGTTCAAAATACCCGCCCATCGAATCGGGCGTGACCGGATAACGGGTATCGTAGGCCCTGATCAACGGCGCCGCGGCGATATTGTCTTTATTCAATATGTAGGAAACATCGAGCGGCCGGCCATAAAAAAAGGTCATCTCGTGGAAAAGGAAACAGCTCAAATCGGCTTTAAGGGCATCGTACAACGTTTCCAGGTCGTTGAAATGGCAGGGTTCTTTTTCCGGTTCGGGCGCGTTCTCGTCAAAAAAACCGGTGCGCAGGGCCACGATATCGATCGGGAGCCGGTACTGGTCTCTATAACTGAGCAGGGTTGTTAACACTTCCTGTATGTCCCTGCCGAGGTGGCCCTCGATGCGGAGGAAGTTATAGGGTTCCAGATCGTAGAGCAGGGGTTGTTTGACAAAATCGTCGACGGCATAGGTATCGACCGCCCGGTAGCCCAGGTTTTGGTGGGCACGGTTCCGGCGCGTTTTTTCGACATTCCACAGCCGATACAGCGGCGGCGTGCCGGTTTGATCATAATAGTACGGGATGGCCTTGTGCGATAAGGGCACGTCAGCCAGTTTACTCGGCGTTATCCTGACGGCGTACCCCCCTACCGGTTGCCGTCCTTCTAAAAGGTTCCGGAACCGGGCGGTCATTTCAACCAGGCGACGGAACAATTGCAACACGTCTTCCGTACGTCCTTCGCAACCGTTGAGCGCCGGCGAAGGCAAAAACAAATGGCGGTGCGCATCGGGTCGTTCGTCCGGCAAGGGGAACAGCAGGCCGAGCGTCAGGTGCCGGGGAAAGAGGTCTTCGTCGGGGCAACAGGCGCACATCAGGTCGAGCGCTGCCCAGCGAAACTCGTCGTAGGCTTTGATGAGGTCGTCGAACAGGTCGTAGTAATACTGTAAAAACCGCACCTGTGTGTCGCGGGCCGGCCTGGCAGCCAGAAAGGCGAAACCGGTACGGAATGCGCCGAACGGCGAGGCAGGGTAATCTTTTTCAAGCACCGGTTTGAAGGCGGAATAAGCCGCTTCCAGGGCGCCGATAGTTTTGTTAAATAATTTTGAGCGGGTAAAAACCTGAAAAAAGGAGCCCAAAACCGCCTCGGAGGTGACCGGGAAAGTGTTCGGCACGTCGTAGCGCGGCAAACGGAGATCAGGCAGATTCAGCCGGGCTTCCAAATGTGTCTGAACCGGTTCGGGTTTGCCTTCGGCGATCAGGGTTTTGGCCATTTTTTCCAGATCGGCCCGGTTCAGCAGCAATTTGCGGAGGGTGGCTTTAATCTCGGCCCCCCGGTCGGCGCAGCTGTTGGGACTGCAATTGCGCAGATCGTCTTTTTTTAATTCGAGAAAAAGGAGCACGGCCTTGTCCTGCAGGAATGCGGCGGTGAGGAGCTGGCTGTTGGGCTCGTCGGCTTCGAAGAGTTCCCAGAAGGTATAGCCGTAGTCGTTGACGGCGTTGTTGTCCAGGTCTTTAAAAAACGGTTCGTATGCCAGGTCGGTGGGAACGATATAGGGCTTATACCGTTCCAGCGTCACATCTTCCGGCTGGATGAGCAAATACCCCTGCGAACTGACGCCGCAGCCTTTGGTGAGCTGAATTTTAAAATTGTCTGCTACCCCGATCTCCAATCCGCAGACGATACCGATGCCGATAAGCCTGGAGCGGGTAAGGCGTACCTGTTCGTCCAGGTATTCGAATTCCTGGTTCAGGTGGTGGTTGGTGAGTACCTGGTTGGCCTCGAAGATCGGGTATGTGTCTTTAAACATAGTCATGGCGAAGAGCGCTTTGCGTGTTATCCATAAGGGAAAAGGGGGTTAATTGCCGCCCAGGGCGGTTTGGTTGAGTCTGACGGGGTTTACATCGCTGCCGTCGTCGCAATCGTGCAGGGTGGCCGGCGGGTAGCTGTCGTGTAATTTGGCGAGCATATCCAGCACGATCCAGAGGCGGTAAGAGGCTGTTTTCAACCTGTCGTCGCCGTAATAGAAATTCAACTTGTCTTCAACTGCCGCCCGGATTTCAGGAGTAGCCGTAAATCCTTTATAATCAGGAATTTCGGGTTCGGGAATCGCTGCCGAAAGTATATCGGCGAGGCTTGTGGCCGTTTCAATACGGGTTTTCATCCAGGCATAAAACTTCATGCCGTAGTCGGTGAGCATACCGCCGGCCCATGCGCACAAATCAGCGGATACCGGGGGAGGATTCATGGCAGCGACGCCTTCCCGCAGCACGGCTTCCAGCCGCTCCTGCAGCCGGAACTCCGTCCAGTCGATGGCCGCGTTGGCTTCCAGCCAGGCTTGCCAGGCTGCACTGAACCGCTCGAACTGGAAACCGGACAGGGCGATCTGTGTAAAATGGTCGCAGAGCAGGCCGGTGATAGCCGTCCAGACTTCGTCGGATGGCGCGCTCCCGCAATCAATATGGCCTGCCTGTACCGGCTGGAACAGCGCCTCAATTTGCGCCCGCCATCCTTCCGCCGTATTGCGTTCCATTTTTCTGCCGGCGATCCATTCGGTAAAAATCGCACCGTAATGGCCGTAAATTTTCAGGGCACATTCGTACCCGGGGCCGGAATCAGCGTCCTGGCACAACCATTTGGTTATTTCAAGGATAAGCGGGGCGCAGGGATCGGCATCAACGCCGTCGTTGCCCACCCAACAGATCTTCGGCAGCAGGTGCGCCGGCGTTTCCTGCCGGATGGTGCGGTCGGCAAAGCCGCGCATGTCGAGGTTATTGTTGTAAGGATCGGCCCAGCCGGGCATTACAAAAGTGAGGCGGAAGGAATAAGGGTCCTGGTCGCCGCAAGGCGCGCAGCCATGATCGGAACACACCGGGTAAAGCGCGTCACCCGGAAATTTGGGCCGCAACAGCAAGTGCTCTACTACAATAAACCGTTCGTTGCCGCTGAACGAGCGCGGCGCGGCGAGCATGAGGCCGGCCACATGGGCTTGTGCTTCGGCGAATGTGTCGAACAAAACAGGATGTTGCGCCTGCCCGCCAGGCAGGGGAAACGTGATCTGGTATTGGCTACCGACGGGCGTCACGGCAAAGGAATCCGGCAAAAGCATTCGGGTTGTTACCGTCCCGAAGGTTCTGCGCCGGGCCTCCGTCAGGGAAGGCGCGGTCAGGCCCATGTTCCCGTTCAGCCATTCGACGCCGTCGTAATCGAGTATTTTAAAATTGATTTGATACTGATCGGGCGCGGTAAAAACATGACCGGTCCAATCGAAAAAAGTATCGGCGTAGCCCAACAGTTTGGCCACGCGCCATTGCAGGCCCGGCAAGTTGTCCGGGCTGGTCGGGTTCAGCCGGTAATTGAAGGCCCGGGCCCGGTCGTGGCTGATGAGCGGGTAGGATTTCAGGAAAGCGATCTTGTCGACGATCAGGCGCTCCTGGGCCAGTTTCCGGCCTTCCGTGTTGTACAGCAGCAGGGCATATTCGCCGAACTGTTCGCCGAAACGGGCCATGATGTGGTCGAGGAAACGGTTCCGGCGGTCGAGGAATTCCGGTGCTGTTTCCGCCAGTTCGTTCAGGCGTTCCGGTGTCAGGCCGCTGAACAGCTCATCGGCGCCGCGAATGAGGTCTTCCCCGATCATCCGGGTGAAATAAGTGCGTTGCACCGAGGGGTCGAGGGCGAATAAGTCGGCGGTGTGGGCTGCCTGGGCCAGACTATTCACCAGCACTTGCTCGAAACACATCAGGTAGGCCTTCATCTGCTTTGCCCGGGCCCGGCGCAAGGCGGAAGCATGGCCGGGCAGCCCCTCGTAGCCGATGCCGTAATGGAGCGGAAAACTGTATTGTACCGGGAAATAATCCTCCGGGTCTCGGAATGTGCCGGCAGGTACCGGCAGGTCATTTGCAGCATCTTTGATCTTGGGCCGTTCGGCTTCGCCCTGCAGTTGTATCAGGGTATCACGGGCCTCGTCCATGCGGGGCAGGAAAGGCAGGCCGTTTTTGTAAAACAGGAACCGCGACATCGGGAGGTAGAGCCGGGGTTGGCGGCGGTCAGAAATTTCGAGCGTCCACTGAGCGCTCATTTTGCCGGCATTATGCGTCGGGGTGTTGTCGGCGGCGCCAGTCACGGGGTTGCCTTCGTCGTCGTACTTGGTGAGCAACAGGTTGTTGACGGCTACCACGCCGTCGATGTCCGCGATGCGGTTGATAATATCGGAAGTGCGCAACAGGGTGCGCAGCCGGGCGGCTTCCACTTCTTCGGCCAGCAGGAAGCCGTTGCTCAGTTCCGGTCCGTTGAAAATGTCTTCCGCGGGCATACCCCGGTCGAGCAGTTCCTGCAAAGCGTAAAAATGGATCGGCGGATTGAAGCAGCGTTCGATTTCGAACCAGATTTGCGCCTGTACCCGCTCTATGTCGGCGTCGGGAGCCAGCTCCACATCGGCGCAAACGGCGATGTCTTCCACCGACACCCGGTCGATGCGACAGTAATCCTCGTCGAGGTTTCGATGGGCGTGCAGGGCGGTTTTGGCGGCCGCGGTTTGGCTCGCTGCCAGGTTCATTTTATCGCGATACAGCATTACCGCGCCGTCGGTTTTTTCCAGCGCATCTTTTACATCTTCCGGCAGCGAAGCCGTTTCAATTTGTTCAACCAGCGCATTTTTGGCGGCGTCGCTGCCGAAAAAACGGAGGCTGACGTTGTCGAAAATAATGGAACCGCCCGAAAACGCCGCTTCCAGTTTGAGGTAGAACACGCCACGCCAGTTGCGCCGGAATTCGCCGGCGTCGGCAAAAAAACCGTCCGGCATCGATTTGCTGCGCGAAAGGCGTTTCAGCGATACGGAACTCAGCGGGCCAGTGCTGTCCAAAAACTGTTGAAAAACGGTTTCAGCGACCAGCCCCGGTTCAGGGAACCGCAATTCCAGCGTCACCGGATGCACCGTTCCAGCGTCACCGGTCACGGAAATATTCACCGTAATTTTCCGGTCGTTCAAATCGCCCAGGGCGGCATCCTGTTCGAGTTCGAGCAATATTTCGTACAGGCCGCGGGGCTCCACCCGGCTGAATTGTTTTCCTGCAGGCGGTTTCTGGTACGACAACGACAGTTCCTGCTCTTCCGAACACAGGGCATACACCGGCATGTCGCAGGCACATTCTTTACAAAACACCCAGGCATTGCGCACGCCGTCGAGGTCGATCAGCAGGCGTCGAAAATCGTCGGGCGTCCAGGGATTGACCGTCAGGATTTCGCGGGCGGTGAAAAAAGGCTGGTGCGTGGGCACGGCCGGGTCGGATGGCGCCAGCAGGTCTTTAATATCCCAGCCGAGCCGGTATCCCAGGTCGGTGAGGGCGTAGCACAACGCTTCGAGCATGGTAATGCCGGGGTCGTGCGCGTTGTAGTCCGTCCAGTCGCGGTTACCCATCTGCTCGATAAAGCCGATGCCTTCCCGCCGGAGGCGGTAGTAGTCCTGCGCGGGTTTCAGCGCGGGCTTTTTCGGTATGGTGACGGGTTGTTTCATTTTATTGCGTCATTAGGTCATTAGCAAGGAGGTGTCGTCTTCGAGGTACGAGAAGGCGACATCTCCGGGCGAAATCTGCCTCTGCCGTTCCGGGCGAAATCTGCCGTTTGCCGTTCCGAGGTGTCACCCGCTCGTACCTCGCGGATGACACCTCTTCACTGCGAACAGCCGCATTTTTCGCCCGAAACCGGGATTTCGGCTGTTTTGATGATCTCGATTTCATGGGTTTCTTTAAGGGGCGTAGCATCTGCCGGTACCGAAACGAGGATAGAGACGGCGGTAGATGCTTCCACTTCGTTGCAGTCGATGCCGCGCCGGTCTTTCCCATCGAAATCGGTGATATGGTGAAACAGTTTAAAGTCGGTCACATAGTCCACGTAGGGGCGTTCTTCGATAAAATTGATCAGGGTTGATTTGTAAATTTTTCCGCCGAAAGAAGGGTTTCCGCCGCCGGGAAAAGCCCAGGGCGAGAGGAAACGGGTGATTTCCTGCCGGAGGAGGTTGGCGTACCAGGTTTCGTCGTAACCCGGGAAAAAACGCACCCGGAATTGCGTACGCACCGGCTCAAAACGGGGATTTTTCACGTGCAGGCGCACGAAACAGGAGAGCCGTTTGCGCAAAAACTGCTCCATTTCGAGCAATACGCCCAGGCTGGTATAGGGCCTCAGGGGGTCGCGCAGGTTTTGGAATTGCTGGTTGGGTACGGCCACCACGGTGACGTGGCCGGCAGCCAGTTCGCGGTAGACGCCCTGACCGTCTTCCGTGGGTTCGTATTCGGTGTGGTTCAGGCATTTCACTTTATAAACTTGCGGAAAAGCCTCCAGCACCAGACGCTCGTAATCCCACAGGGCAATGGCCCGGTCTTTATGCCGCAGGCGTTCGCTGACGCGGATATAAAACGCTTCGGGCGCCTCCTGTCCGCGGCCGCCAAAAGTGGCAAAGGGCTGCACGATTTTTTTCACGGCGGCATCCGGCTCGTCGGGTTTGCTTATCGTGCCGGCCGGGAGCAACTGTGCCGCGAAAGCCGGGTCGTTGTCGCGGTTGGAAAATGTAGCGCGCAAGGCTTGCGCCGCCACCGCGATCAGGCGGCATACAGATTCGCTTTTTTCGTCGGCGGCAATACGGATCCAGTGCATGCCGGCGGGCAGCAAGGTGTTGTCATCGGATGCGTCGCGCGGAAAGGCCAGGGTGACGATGCCGGAGCGGGTGAGCTCGCCGGTCTGGTCGTCTACGGAATATTTGTCGAAGGGTATCCATTCGTTTTGGCGCAGGTAGCTCCAGTGCAGGTGGGGGCTGGGTTTGGCCACCAGCGGATCGGCGGTGCCGTCGGCCACCTGGAACAGGAGGGCCAGATTTTGCGGCGGACGCAGACCGGCCAGGCCGATGTAAAACTCCGCCTCGTGGCGCTTTACCGTTTTTTGGGCGTCGGTGTGCCGGAATTGCGGCAGCAAATACACGGGTTGGCCGCCGTTCAGGCGCGCATGTTGCTCCGCGTGGCCGAAGGGAGTGAGATGGAAAAAACGGGCGTCGCCTTTTATTTCCGCCGTGGCCGAGCCGATTTGGACCGGCTCCGATTTCGCGGTGTAGGACAGGCCGATGTATTCGATTTCCGGGGTAACGGGCGTTGCCGGATAATCCGGATAAACTACCCGATTCGTTA
>CALEYM010000844.1 GCA_937926185.1 uncultured Bacteroidota bacterium
ATTGCGTTTCAATTCAGGAGGTACAATTGGGTTTGATGGCCGGCTTTAGACCGGAAGACATACTGTATACACCCAATTTCGCCGGCGCCGATGAGTTTGAAGAGGCCGTGCGTTTGGGGGTAAAAATCAATATCGACGCCATACCCATGCTGGAAAACTGGGGGTTGCACCACAAAGATGTGCCGGTTTGTATTCGCATCAACCCGCACCTGATGGCAGGCGGGCACGAGAACATTAGCGTCGGTCATATCGACTCCAAATTCGGGATCAGCATACACCAGTTACCGCACGTGTTGCGCGTGGTGGAAAGCCAGGGGTTGCGTATTGTTGGGCTGCACATGCACACCGGATCGGATATCCTGGACGTGGACGTATTCCTGCGCGGCGCCGATATCCTGTTCGAAGCGGCCCGCAAATTTCCCGACCTGGAGTACATCGACCTCGGCAGTGGGTTTAAGGTGCCTTACAAACCGGAAGACATCGAGACCGATGTGGAAGAACTGGGCGAAAAACTCAGCCGGCGTTTTGCAGACTTCTGTTCGGAATATGGCCGGGAACTGACCTTGATGTTTGAACCGGGCAAGTTTTTGGTCAGCGAAGCCGGCTATCTTTTTGCCCGTTGCACCCTGGTCAAACAAACCACCTCCACGGTTTTTGTCGGGCTCGACACAGGTCTAAACCACCTGATCCGCCCCATGTTTTACGGGTCGTACCACAAGATCGTAAACGTGACGGAGCCCTCCTTCAAGCCGCGTATCTACACGGTGGTAGGCAACATTTGCGAAACGGACACCTTCGGCAGCGACCGGCGAATAGCCGAGGTGGTGGAGGGCGATATCCTCTGTTTTTACAACGCAGGCGCATACGGATGGATGATGGCCTCCAATTACAACTCGCGCCCGCGCCCGGCGGAAGTGCTGCTTTTTCAAGGCGACGCCCACCTGATCCGGCGCCGGGAAACATTGGAAGATCTCACGCGAAACCAGGTTCAAATTGAGGTATAACGCACTAAAGCCCCAACAAAAACCCAATGGTGAAATTCGCATCCCAGTCGAAAACGAACTGCTGGCAACCGGTGGCGTCGGCAATGGCCTTGTAAATATTCAGGCCCGATTTTTCTTTCACATCTTTTCCGGTGTAATCGCCGGGCGCCTTTAAAACGGTGTAACGTTCAAGTCCGTTGCGCGACTGTTTGGCCAGGCTGAACGGCACGCCGCCGATGATAAAACATTTTCCGCGCAGGTTGGAGGGTATGAGTTTTGCCTTGGCGGTCACCTCCCTGTACACGCCGGCATCTGTCTGATCCTCCTGGTAGTATTTGGCGCCGGGCAATTCGATACCCGTAGGAGTGCCCCCGCTCATCCAGGCTATTTTGGTATTGCCGGATCCGATATCCACTACAAAACCCTCGTTCTGAAATTCACGGGGCATTGCGGCCAGGTACGCCAGTTTGGCTTCCTGCAGCGGCGTGACAACATTCACGTAGTATTTCATGGCTTTCAGGGCCGCGATGATTTTTCCGGTCGAGGGTTCTTTGGCGGCGCCCGAACTAACTACAAAGTGGATGTCCCTGGGGCCTACGCCATAATCGAACATGGCGGAAATGTATTTTCTCAAACCTTCTTTGATGTCCTCCTCTGTGGCCAGGTTTTCCTTGATCAAACTCACATTAAACTCGGCCTTTTCCAGTTTCCAGTTTTTACGGGCGTCGATACGGACGATAAAATAGTTGAATCCCGTAGCGCCCAACTCGGCAACGCCTTTCAGTTTACCGTTGGCCGGCACGCCGGGAGTGTAGTCGAAGCCACCCGTATTTTTGCCCCAGGCGCTGGTTGTTTTCGGTTGCTCGGCCGGGGCGTTTTCTGTTGGCGCGGGCGCTGATTTTGATTCGGTTTGTGTTGTTTCGGAGGAGGAATTGGACAGCGTCGGCAATAAATAAGTTTTTACAGCGAAGCCGATAGCGGCCACGATCACCAGGGTGATCAGGAGCCGGGAAAAGGTTGTCAGACGAGCCATAACGTCGGATAATTGTTTGTAAAGTGATGTTTTGATTCCTGCATGCCGCGGCACGCGGCACAAAGTTGCTACAAATCAAAATGCCGGGGGCTTTGCCGCCCCGTTTTTTATGTCTAAACCTATAATTTAACCTGTATGCTGAATTGCAGGCTCCTGCCGTCGGATGGCCATACGCCGGGGCCGGGGTAAAAAGCCGGGCGTTTGGTAAAATATTGTTTGTCTGTCAGGTTGTTGATGTTAAAACGCAGGACGATATTATGGAACAATCGGAACGTTGCGTTCAAATCGAGCAAGCCATAGGCCGGCACCAGGCCTACTGCGCCGTTTGCCGAAGGCTCGACCGTGTTGAGCGGGTCGGCAAAGGTTTCGGCTGTGTAGCTGTACAGCAGCGAAACGCTGAGTTGTTTATATTTCAGGTTTAGTCCGTTCCGGCTGATCCAGTCCGGCACGCTTTCCACACGGTTGCCGCCGATATCGCGGTTTTGATTGCCCACCCGGATGCTGGCGTTGTGATAACGGGCATGGAACCAGGAAGTGGAGGTGAACACATTGAACCTCAGATTTTCAGCCGGTTCAAATCCATATTCACCAAATATCTCGATACCCTGGGTCGTTGAATGTCCTATATTGGTACGCAAGATGTAAAATACGCTGTCTTCTTCGAGGGAAATGCTGCCAAGGCGGTTGTTGTACTGTAACCGAAATGCGCTAACATCCCATTTGAAGTTACCTGATTCGCCGCGCCAGCCCAATTCGAGGTTATAGCCGAAGGCGTCTTTCAGATTTTTATCGGAGCGTTCAAATATGGAACCGGGGACGATGTCTTTAAATATCACCGGACGATAAGCCTGCGACCAACCGGCATACAGGTTGTGCTTACGTTTAAAATCATATCCTGCATTGATGCCAAATAGCGGGAACCGGTGTTCGATTTTGTGTGGCAATTCATTCGGATCGTAGTATGCGATGGTGCCGGAAAAATTGGAAGTCCCCGACTCAAAACGCAACCCTGGGCTGACCGAAAACCGGGAGGTGACCCGGAACTTGTTTTCGATGAACAATGCAATATTTTGGGTTTTAAAGTGCATGTCCCGCACCCAGCCTTGTGGGGTGATCGTCAGATCAAAATCGGCGCCAGTGGTGCCTTGTCCGAGTTGAGTACGGTGCAAATCATTATTAAAATATTGAATTCCGGCAACAAGGACTGCAGTCTGGCCCATCAGATCATATTCCTGCAAGAGGCGTAGTTCCGTCGTATAACTGTTGAAGCGGTCAATATCGACCTGGCGCGGGTTATATCCAAGGGTTGTGCTGTTGATGCTATCCCTGACATTCGCCAGGCGGTCGAACATTACACTGCGTCGTTCGCCGAGTACCGCAGACACTTTCCAGTTCAATAGCGTCCGGTCGGATATTTTCCAGTCAACGGTAAAAGATGGCACATAAATTTCAGGGTTGAAATAGTTTCGCGAGCGGGTTGCCTGACGGGGATCGGCGGCGAACATGGCATCGGTCAGGGGGCCGGGCAAGCGATACAGGTAGTTGGAGCGCAGCAGTTCGGCTTTCAGCGTGAGTTTGTTCGAAGGCATATACTTCAGGACAGCGCCCTGTCCATCGAAGTCCGATTCGCTGTTTTGGCGGTAACCCTCGCTGACACGCTTATTATAATAGGCGTAGTACTGAAGTTTTCCGGTTTTTCCGCCTATCGCGTTGAAGGTGCTGAAAAGGCCGTACGAACCGATTGAGTTTACCGTTTCCAAACCGATTGTTTTTGTAGTGTCCGGGTCTTTGATCACATAATTCAGCATGCCGCCAAACTGCGCGCCGTATTGCAGCGCGCCGGCGCCCCGGATCAACTCGATCCGTCCGATAGCCTCCATGGGCAGGCTGAAATGGCTGGCGGGATACCCGTAAATGTCGGAGTTGGTAATAATGCCGTCGGCCCGAATGTTGAACTCCCAACCCCGGTGCGGGTCGAGGCCGCGGGTAGAAATGTTGGTTTGATTTCCGGCGCCGTCCATATCGTACACAAAAACCCCGGGCACTTTTGCAAAGATCTGGCGCGGCGTTTTTTCAGCAATGTTGGCATCGATATTCTGAAGTAGGATGACCTCGTTCTTTTTACCCGCCCATAGGTATGCGCCCTGAATTTCGGGCAGCCGTTGAATGGTTTCACGCCGGGCCTTTATGCTGATTTCCCGGATTACCTGGTTTTTAAGGGTGTCAGTTAGTATTTGGGAAAAAGACTGCCCTGCCACTATCAGGAAAAAGACAGTGGATAGTAAAAGCTTATACATTGGGAAAAAAATTAAATAGAAAAAAGCATGCCTGCCTGAAACGCTGGCATGGAATCCGGCAAAAATAGCGCCCGAACTTCCGGTACAACTTAAAGACGCCTTAGGATTGACCTTAAATTTCGCTTAAAACCCGCGCGATTTCAATCCTTTCTTTTTGGTTCGTCCAGCGTAACAGGATGGCCGTGGCGAACAGGTTCCCCCTTTACTTCCAGGAGAGAATCCATATTGTATTTCGCTTCGATGACCAGATTGCCATCGGGGCCCCACTTCCGCATAAAGCCGTGTTTTTTTTCCTGATGGTATTCCACGACAAATTCCAACCGGCCGTTTTCGTAAAACAGGCTGTCGCCGCCTTCTTTTTTACCGTTCTGATAATACTGCACTTCTTTGATCTGTCCGCCGGGGTAATACAGTACGGTTCGCCCGGTTTGCAGGTCGTCTTGAAACCAGCGTTCTGCCTTCAACCGGCCATCGGGGAAATAATCGGTCATTTTGCCTTCTTTTTTGCCCTTGATTTCCTGGTATCGACGGGAAACTACCCCACTACCGAATTTTTCAAGGCGTTCAACTGGTTTGTCCGCATTGGTATTCTGACAAGCGTATATACCCATCGGGACGGTGAAAACCAATTGGATTAAAATAAAGACAACGGCGTTGTTTTTGGATGATCTTCTCATTGTCAGGAAAAAAATTCTGAATAAAATAAAATGAGGTTTACGAGGATTTCAGACCCGCAAATATAGGTCCGTTAATCCCCATAAACCCCTGTAATTTTACAAACCGTATAAACTTCCTAAACTTTATAAACCGTATAAACCATATAAACCCTTCCAATCCCTATTTTTTCCAGGGCAACGCATTCACTTTGCGGCCGATGACGGTGCCAAAACGGACGCCTTCTTCGCAATCCTGACGGCAGTGTACGCCAAGTGGCACGCGCGACCAGGCATTTTCCTGGGCCATTTCATACAGGCTTCCAAAAGTGCGGGGCGTGCCGTTGAATTCGCTGCGGTTTTCATGGCAACGGTCGGTCATGCTGTACGCATATCCGAAAACGCTGGCCAGCGCCTCCGCGCCGGCGCCGCCCATGGTGGAGTGGCCCGACGGATAAGCCGGGAACGGCGGCGTCCAGCCTTTGTCGCCGGTCAGCGGGTTGTCAAGGCCCGGTTTCCAGGCCGGGTCGATCACCTTGTTGATATAGGTTTGCGGGCGTTCGACGTTGTAGTAGTACTTGGAATACCAACAGGCCACGGCGGCGTCACTCAGCGCCATGCCGGTTTTGGCGTACGCCTCGATAGCGGTTTCCAGATCGGTATTTTCCAGTTCGCAAATTTGTACGCCGACAGCGATCCAGCGTGGGCCCGGGCTGAAGGTCAGGTTGAGCAGATCATCGCTCCAGAATTCGCCGATCCATTCGGCCGTGTACGACCAGGTAGGCGTGTTTTGCGCGTATACCTCGAGGTTTTGGGAGTAGTATGCGGAATTCGGGCTTTCGCTGTACGGTATTGGCGGGCGCGACAGTTTGTCGGCCTCGGTTAGCGACCAGGTGCGCGCCTTGCCATAAACTGCGCCCATTGGTTGCGGCGGGCCAGGCGTTGTAGCCACCCAGTCGCCGGGGCTGTCGTAGTGGTCCTGCCAAACGTAGGTGCCGAAAGGGTCTTTGTAATGATCGTGGCCAACGGCGTCAGTTTTTGACCATTCCCAGATAGCTGCCGCGACATCCTGTCCGCGTTTTTGAGAGCGCAGGAAAACGTCGGAAGAGGTTTCAGCCTGAAATTTGTTGTTGTTGGCAGCTTGCAAAGTGGCCATTTTTTGCAGGAAATCGGACGACGCATTGGGAAAAAATCTCGGCATGAAGTAACCGTAAACTTCGTTCACCACGGTTGGCCAGTGGTAATCGCCTTCTTCGGCCACCGGAACACTGAGACCGGGAAACAGATTCGCCAGCGAATTGTAGTCGGGCATACCAGGCAGACAAGCCTCGTAAGCCGCATAACCCATTAAGCCTAAAGCACGGGGCGCCGGGCCCGGCCGATATCCGGCAGCGTAGCGCTCGATTTCCAGAAACAGTTTGTTCCAGTCGGTCGCCACTTGATGGCTGTATTGTTTTACACCTTTCACCGGAACTTCCTCGGGGCCGTCCCCGCAGGATTGGATCAAAAAGCCAAAAGACAGCACAAAGAACAACAAGTAGAAAAGTTGGAAACTTTTTTTCATAATAATCTTTGGTTTGATAAACATAATTGTTTGGGTATTGCTGAACAAATTTGCTGCCACTTCGCGCCAACGGGCTTAAAGCGGGTTTAAATTTGCCTTAGAAAATCCTTAGAAGTGTCGCGACATTACCTTTTTCCCGGTCGCCCAACTATCTTAGAAAAGGTAGTATTAAGACTTATGCCGTGCAAATATGCAAATAAAGCGGCTGCCGGAGTTCGGCAGCCGCTTTATTTGCATAGTAAAATCCTTCAAACGGTTACTTCCTCCAGGGTAAATTATTGATGAAGCGCCCAATTCTGGTACCGTAATGTACCCCCTCATCTGCGTCCATGCGAAAGTGGACGCCCAGCGGCACACGCGACCAGGCATTTTCCTGGGCCATTTCAAAAAAACTACCGAAGGTGCGGGGGACGCCGATAAATTCGGAGCGGCCTTCATGGCAGCGGTCGGTCATACTGTAGGAGTACCCGAACACGCTGGCCAGGGCTTCTGCGCCGGCTGCTCCGAAAGTGGCATGGCCGGAGGGATAGGCTGGAAACGACGGTGTAATGCTTTTGTCACCGGTAATCGGATTATCCAGGTTAGTGTTCCAGCTTGGATCAATCAGGCGGCGGATGTAGGTTTGCGGACGCTCTACATTGTAATAATATTTTGAGTTCCAGCATCCTACGCCGGCATCGTTAATAGCCATACCGACTTTAGCATATACCTCCAGTGCCGTTTCCAGGCTACTTTGTTCTTTATCCAGCACCTGATTGGCAATGGCAATCCAGCGGGGCGGAGGGCTGAAAGTGAGGTCGAGCAGGTCGTCGCTCCAGAATTCACCCACCCATTCGGCTTCATAGGAAAGTGTTGGCGTATTTTGCGCATACACTTCAATCGCCTGGGAATACAGGGCCGAGTTGGTCGCTTCGCTGTATGGCAGCGGGGGGCGGCATATTTTGGCTGATTCGGGTAGCGCAAAAGTCCGAACCTTGCCCCAGTATGGAAACATGCCTTTGCCCGGGCCGGGCGTTGTGGGAACCCAGTCGCCCACTTTTTTGTAATTTGCCTGCCAATCGTAATCATTGAACGGATCTTCGTAGGCCGCGTGCCCATGCGTATCGGTGGCCGACCAGGCCCAAATAACGGCCGCTACCTCCCGACCCCGATTCCTGGAACGATCAAATATTTCCTGTGTGGTTTCCTGCAGGTATTTGCTTTCGTTCGCGGCTTCCAAAGTGGCTATTTTCTGTTTCAGGTCATTGGAAACATGTGGGAAAAATCGCGGCATCAGGTAGCCATAAGATGCATTGACCACTTCGGGCCAGTAGTATTCGCCTTCACCGGCCGCCGGCACGTTTAACCCGGCAAACAGGTTGGCCAAAGAATTGTGATCGGGCATGCCCGGGACACAGGCTTCGTAAGCGGAAAAACCCAAATAAGCCAGGGCGCGCGGGGCAGGGCCGGGGCGGTAACCGGGGGCATGCCGTTCTACCTCTAGAAAGAGGTTGTTCCAATCGGTGGCTGCATTGTGGCTGTAACTTCTGACAGCCTTTATGGGCGATTCGGTACTATTGCCGTCACCGCAGGACTGGATCAGTATGCCTGCCGACAATATCAGCAAAATAAGCGTAAATAAGTTAAAAAATCGTTTCATATAAAGTTTAGGTTTGTAATGCATTCGAAAACTTTTTTTGCCGAACCGACAAAAAAGCGCCAGGATTTAACATCGATTAACAAATCTGGAACCAGTTTTGCAGGAGTAGTTTAAAAGTCATTAAAAAGCGACTTAAAAAGTCCTTAAAAGTTCCCCTTTTCTAAACCCTCTAAAC
>CALEYM010000845.1 GCA_937926185.1 uncultured Bacteroidota bacterium
GGCTTCATCTTTTTTTCGAAAATTTCAAAACTGCTCCCTTTTAGGGACTCAGGCAACAAAAAACCGCGTAACTCCCGTACAGGAATTACGCGGTTCCAGTTCAAAAGCGGGCAAAGTCCGCTAAAATATTTCGTCATCGCGCCAAAGACGCTCGACAGCAGGTAAGTGTATAGAACAATTAAAGGTCAACCACTAATCTCACCGCACCACCGTCACTTCCCCACCCTTCCGTTCCGTCCTTCCGTCTACCAGTTCCAGTTCAATGGCCCACACGTATACGCCGGGCGGCAGGGCTTTGCCTTTGTATTTGCCGTCCCAGGATTGGTTGTCGTCGTTGGGCGTGCCGTTCAGCACTTCGTAGAGCAGGGAGCCCCAGCGGTCGAAGATGCGCAGCGATTTGATGCGTTGCACCGAGGGACCGAAACTCATGCTGAAACGTCCGTTGATGTCGGCGCGGGCTTCGGGTGCGAATACATTGGGGATATACGCCAATAAGCGGCGGTCTACCGTGAGGTACATGTCGTCGGTGGCGGAGCAGCCGCTGGCGTTGGTCACCGTGAGCACGTAGCGAATATCCTGGAGTGGTTTGGCAAAGGGATTGGGGCAGTCGAGACAGCTCAGGTAGGCCGGATTTTCCCAGGCGTACTGCACCAGGTCGGCGTTGGGCAGGATGATGTTCAGCTGGATGGAATCGCCCAGCAGGATGGTCTGGTCGTCGGGCAGGCCCAGCACCACCTCCGGGGGCTGGGAAACGGCGATGTTCAGCGTTTCAATACAGCCGTTGATATCCTGGGCGAACACGGTATATTGGCCTGCCGCGAGGTTGTTGAAAACGGTATTCTGGGTGTACACGGCCCCGTCGAGGCTATAGGTCAGCGCGGGATCGGGGCTCGTGGCCGTGATGGCGCCGTTGGTTTCGCCAAAACATTGAACAGAATCGGCTGCGACGGCGAACTGGATGGGCGGGTAAGAAAGCACCTGGGCCGAGGCTGACTGGGTGCAATTCCTCGTATCTGTCACGGTAAGGCTGTACGTTCCCGCGGAAAGGTTATTCACCGAGACCTGTGTCTGGCCGCTTACGCTCCATTGATAAGTGTACCCCGGTGTCCCGCCGCTTACCGTGGCAGTCAGCACCCCATCCGTTTCATTCGGACAGGTCGGCGTGGCGTCGATGGCGACCAGGATGGGCGGCAATACGGTCAGTTGCACGGTGTGCGTGGAATCGCAGCCGTTGCGGGCGGCAAAAGTCTGCCGGAAGACGCCCGACACGCTGCGCGGCTGCCCGAAAATAAGTGCCGACTCGCCGGAACAGATCACGATACTTTCGGCGGTGGCGAAGGTGTCTTTGGGCATTACCCGCACCAGCACCGTGGAGTCGCAGCCGGTGATGGCCGACAGGAAAAAGGTCTTTTCTTCGCCGGGCTGCAATAAAAAACCGTTGTAGGGCAACACATCGCCGAGGCAAACCGAGGTATCCACCGTTATTTGATAAGTGCCGATCGTAGTGCCTGTTACGCGTACGGTCACGATGGAATCGCAGCCGTGCGCGGTTTGCAGGTCAAACGTGCGGCTGTTGTCGGGCGGAATGGTAAAGCCGAGCCAGTCGACCGTACGGCCATAGCAGATCGTCGTGTCGATAACATAGTTAAACGTGTCGTACACGGTAAAATACACCGAATCAACGCTGTAACAACCGTTGTTTAAACTGGCGGTGAGCGTCACAAACCCCGATGCGGAAGGGCCGGCCAGCACCGACGGGCAATCGGCGCAACTCACCGCCGGGGCGGGTTGCCAGGCGTAGGTATCGAATCCGGCCTGCCCCAGCGCCGCGGTTTCGCCCTGGCAGATCGCCTGGTCGGGGCCGAGCGCCAGAACGGTACTGCTGTCGATGCCTATGACGCGGCTGTCGGTTTGCGTCAGGCCGCAGATGTCGGTAACGGTAACGGCGTAAGTGCCGGCATCGGGCGCCAGGAAGGAGGACAGCGTGGAATTGTCCTGCCAGCTCCAGGATACCAGGTCGGTACCGGCGGCGTCGAGTAGCACCGCGGCGTTGTCGCAGATCAGGGTATCGGGGCCGATATTCAGCACGGCGGGATTGTAGGCAAAATACACCGCCGCGATATTGTTCAAAAAGGCACATTCGCCGATGGCCGTCACCGGGAAATCCTGATCGAGACTGAAGGGGGTGGGGCGCGAGTGGTTGTCATTTAAGACAAGGAATACCGAGTCGTTGGCCACGCGGGGCAGGCGCAGGGTGAGGGTGCGGCAGCTGTCGGGCGCCAGGTCGAAGCCGAGCGGCAGCAGGCCCAGCCAGTTGGCGGCAGCGGTCTGCGGGTTGCCGCGATAAGCCGAAACGGGGGTTTGCAGGGGCAGGGTTTTGTCGCCGTAATTGCAAACGGTAAAAGAAATATCGATCGAATCGCCCGCGCAGGTGATCGCCGGTGCAGTCAGCGCGCCGTCGGGCGCCGGAAAAGTGGGGTTGAAAAACTGGTTCAGGAAACTGTTCACCCGCAGGCTGTCGCCCACGATATGCGGGTTTTGCTGGATGCGCGGCACACTCAGGTCTTCGTTGATATTGACATTGAAATACGCGTGCTGATTCCACACGCGGCGCGAGGAAATACCCGGCAACCCCACGGCCTCGTAAGCCACCACCGTGCCTACGTTCGGCGTGCCGTCGGTGCCGCATTCGATCACGATCTCCGTTTGGCCGTCGCCGTCCACGTCGAGCACCAGCGGATTTTCGATATGGGTGGCCGACAGGCAGTTGTCCTGCCATTTCACCAGTCCGGTAGCGCCTTCGATGACCTGTAAAAAATCGACGTTGCGGTAGATCACGTCGGCGGAACCGTCGCCGCAGAAGTCGTACACGCTGGAGCAAGTGATGGAGGAAGGGTCGATGGAATTCAAAGACCACATCAGGGAAAAATCATTATCGAGAGCATATAAGGCCGGAAATTCCACAAAACTGATCTCCAGTTGGCCGTCTCCGTCCAGGTCGGCGATATTGGCGCGGGAAGCGCCGTCGGGCCAGTTGGTGGGCAGTTGAAACTCGCGCAGGATGGCGCCGGTTTGAATATCCCAGCAATAAACGGCGTTTTGGGCGCCTTTTTTACCCTGGACAATAGCGTCCAGGTCGCCGTCGCGGTCAAAATCGGCGATACTGGTAAAACCGTCGCGAAACGGCGCGGCGGCGGTCACCACCGGGGTCACGGCCCCGGTGACGAGGTTGACGGACAACACCTGGTTGCCGGCCACGATCTCCAGCCCCGCGCAGTCGGGACAAAAATTATCCGGCAGGGCATCCACCGGCACGGGCATGGCAAAGGAGAAACCGCCCGTTTTACGCGCCGGATGCTCGCCGGCCGACACCGCCGGGCCGCCGGACGCCAGCAGGGCGCCGGTCTGTCCATTGAACACCTGGTTGCCGATATTCACTTCCGGGAGGCCGTCCTGGTCGAAGTCGGCGATATTCGGCACGGAAAAAATATAGGTAGGGTCGTGACCCACCTGCACGGCACTGGTGTATTGAATTGCGCCGGTATGACTGTAACAACGCAGCAGGCGGTCGTTGCCCACGATCACGAATTCGCCGAATCCGTCGTTGTCCAGGTCGGCCATGGCCGGTGCAGTGCCGCCGGCCAAAGTGGTGGGACTGTTGATCTGCAGTTTCGTGGCGCCGGTAGCGCCGTCGATGATGTAAATTTCAGTGCCTTCCACCCGGTAGGTTACGATTTCGGGTATGCCGTCGCCGTCCATATCGCCGGCCACGAGGGGCGAATAGGTGCCGGTTTCAGCCTGGCCGGTCCATTGAATACCGAGGTTGATGGTATCGCAGGAGGGCAGGAAAAAACAGTCGACATTACAGGTGGTGTAGTAAAAATCGTCGCATTGACCCGTGCAGGTACAGTCCTGGTCGTAACAGTCGATGAGGCCGTCGCCGTCGTCATCCATGCCGTTGTCGCAGATTTCCGCGACGGTTTGAGCGGATAAAACAGTGGGTAAAGCGCTGAAAAACAGGGTACAAATGCAAAAAGGCAAAAATCGGGCATACCGGCGTCGGTTGGCGTAAATAAGTTTCAACATGGGATGGGCTTGGCATTTGTTGTGACCGGGCAGAAAACGGGCAATGCCGGCGTTTCTTTTGCCCGGCAAAACGATTAACGTATTATTTGAAACCAGAGAATACGGCGGGAAAACGCAAATAACCGGTTGGATCAGGAAGAGATTGGGAGGGCAAACGTATGGAGAAAAGTTGGAATTTTAATTTTGAAAAGTACTTGCCGAAGCAGGCAAACATCCCCCACTCCACTGAGGGCCAATTTGTCGGGCGACAAATTCGTCCGACGATCCCTCGCCACCTCGTCCGACGAATTTGTCGTCGGACGAATAACAGACCCACCCTCCTCCATAAGCGCCGGATTAAAATTTGCCTTGCAACCGTATTACCTTTGCTCCAAAATCGGTTTTATGAAAACGCCTTACCTCGCCTTCTTCCTGTTGCTACACTTTTTGACGACAAATCCTCTTCACGCCCAACTCCAGTTTTTCCCCGAAGAGATCATCGTCAACGCCTCCACGCTCAACCTGCGCGACAAACCCGACAAATCGGGCAAGGTGGTGGAAAAACTGTCGCGCGGCGCCGCGCTTTCCCTCGTCGAACTGGCCAACGGCGGCGAGTACGTGGAAGTGGACAGTATCGCCGGGTATTGGGTAAAAGTGCAGTATAAAAACAAAACCGGCTACGTATTCAGCCACTACCTGGCGGGCGCCTGGAACCTTTACCAGGAAAACGACGTGTTCGACCGACCGCTGCCGCAACTGAACTGGTACGGCGTGTACATGCGCGATTCTTTCGCCGACGAGCTGCGGAAAATCGAGGTACGCCTCGATGAAGAATACATGGATTTCTTCGGCCAGAATGTCAATCTGCTGAAAACCAACCAAAAAGAAAAAAGCAAATTCATCGTGGCCACGTCTGCACCGCTGAAACCGGGTTTGGTGAGCAACCTGGGCGTCTATGACCCCGGCGCCCTGTACATGAGCAGCGAGCTCTCGCCCGGCGCCATGATCCCCATCCAGCCCGGACAGGAGATGAACGATACCATCCCGGTCGACACCCGCTACCTGGCCGCTACCGGTTGCGCGCAATTTGAAGATTCAGATTTTGTAAAAATTACAGGCTACCGCCTTTATGCGATGGAATTTCAGCCCAACGGCCCTTCGCCAAAACAGGACATCACCGGCTGGGTGCAACCCGAAGAAGGCCTGAACCCCGCCGTCAGCCTGGTTTGGTTCGGCGATCTCGACGGCGACCGCAAACCCGACGCCATCATACAGGACGCCCCTTTCGAGTCCGGCGTGCGCATGTCCCTGTTCCTGTCGTCCAAAGCCCGGAACGGCGGGTTCCTGCACAAAGTGTGCGAGTATTTTTATCCGTATGATTAAAAATGGAACCCGTACCCGAAAAACACCGCTTTCATCCCGAACACGCTCAAACCCGACAGGGATACGCCGAGCATGATCAGGATAAAAGGCACATAAACGGCGATTTTCACAAAGCGGTGGTTCCAGGGCAAATGATGCATCAGCGGCAGCAATAAAAAGGCTAAGCATAAGCCGAAAAACGATATCTGAAACATCCACAGGGCCAGCAGCGTAAACAGAATACCCACCCCGATTTCGAAACCCTGTACGATCCTGGTATCGGGATGGCTTTTGGCCAGAAATTGCGTCCAGGTGTCGCGCAGTTTTTTAAACGACCAGGTGCTCTCGCCGTTATTTTTGATCTGATAGTCTTTCTGTTGCGTATCCCCGGTCACCAGGAAGAAAGCCTTGCCGGAGATCAGGTAAGCGATCACGCCGATAGACGACAAGGGCGAGAGGGCCGCGTACAAGGCCGTACTATGGCTCAAAAAACGGAACAATTGCGCCGGCTTATTGGCCAGGGCTACCACAAAACTCAATACCGGCGCAAAAAAAGTAAGCAGGGTGATGACGAAAAAATCCCAGTCGTATATGACCTCGAAACCCGGGCTGAGCGCCAAAATGGGTATCAGGAATTCCTGTCCGCCCAACACAAAAGTCAGATCCTGCCGGTAGCCGAAAAACATGGGCAATACCAGATTGGCGTTCAGCATGAATAAAAAATAGACCAGCGTAAGCGGCAGATTAAGGGTGGGGAACAGCACGTCTAGTTTTTCCGTCCAGGAAATATTGCGCGCCCGCAGCAGCCAGCCCATCTTTTTGTGCAGAAATTCGCTGGTGCCCCGCGTCCATTTTATATGCCGGATGCGGAAAGCGCGCACCGTGTCGGGAAAATCTTCATAGCAGATCACTTCTTCGACAAATCGGCCGCGGTAGCCTTTTTCGCGGATATGGATGGCAAAACCGAGGTCTTCACTGACGATATCTGGGAATCCGCCAATTTCTTCCCAGCATTTGCGGCGCAGCAAGGCGCCGTGCCCCAAAAACATCACAAAACCATAATCGTTGCGCAGCGGTTGGTACCATTTCCAGTGAATATCGATGCCCACGCCGAGCGATTTGGCCAGGGCGCTCTGGCTGTTTGGGTTGGCGCGATGATTGGCCTGCACAAAACCACAGGTAGGGTCGTTTTCCATCACCGGCACTAATTTGGACAGAAAATCGGGCGGCAGAATTTCATCAGCATCGGCGATAGCGAAATACGGCTCTGTCGTGGCAGCAGTAGAAAGGCCGTGGTTCATGTTACCCGCTTTAAACGCCTTGCGGTCGGGCCGGCGTATTACCTGCACCCGTTCCGGGAAACGCCGGGCGAATTGATCCACCAGTTGTTTAAATGTTTCATCCGTGCTGTCGTCGAGCAAATACACGGTGAAATTCGGGTAGTCCTGATTAACGCAGGAAAGCACGCTCTCTTCCACAAAATCGTTGCAGGTGGTGTACAAAATAGCGACCGGAGGGTCAATGTGGTCAATTGTGACGGGGGCAGTTATAGATATCAACTTGGAGGCCCGGGCCTTTAAGTTGATGGTCATGGGCTGAGCCGGGGCCCATTTCCGCATCAACTGATACCAGGCGGCAAAACCGACAATAGCAACATTATATATTCCATACAGCCAGGCAAAATCGATAAACCCGATAAACAGCCAGAGCGCCAGTTCACTGGCCCAATTGTAAGCCATGTCGAGCAACATCAACAGCCGGGGTTGAAACCAGACCACCGCGACCAACCAGGCGCCGAAAACGGTGAGGTACAGGGTGGGTTTAGGCGCAACAGCCATCGGACGGTCTTCGGAATGAATTTTATGATCGTTTAAAACGGCAACCGGATGCAAAGGCAGGGATGCCGGTTTCGGAACGGATTGAATTTGTGTCATTGGATTATTCATCGTAATTTCTATTTTTTGAAACAGGTTATTTTTCCAAGCGGAGTTTTATGCCTGCCGCGGCCACGGTCAGGTCGGCAAACGGCGTTTGTTCCCAGCGAAACGTCAGCTGCCCCCAAACGACCTGGCTGAGGGGCAATATGGCCGTCATGTAGCTGCCGATAATTTTACTGTCTTTCGAGTCGGCGGGGCTGATGCCAGATTTGCCGTACATCAGTCCGATGTTCAGTTCGTAACCGCCCGAGGCCCGCAACTGGTTGTTGAGCATAAACCGGTTCTCCGTACGCGGAGCGCCTTCCACACGGGAAAGGAAATAATAAGGCTCCAGCGCGTACCAACGCGTGACCGGTGCGCGGAAGCCGCCGTAAGCCAGCCATTCGTTAGGCGCTTTATCGCTCCAGCCGTAAAAGCCGCCGGCTTTCAACGACATGCCGTTGGCAAAAAAACAAACCTGTTCGCCACTGAATATTTGCTGGTTCACGTTGTCGGGCAACAGGCGGGCGCCGTATTCGAGCCGGGTCGACAAACGTTTGTTCCAGGCAGAAACCGCGCCGGCCGACAGCGCCTGCGCTTCCTGGTTGGCCCGCACCAGGGCAGCCAGATCGGCGGTGAGCGAGTTGTCGTATTTCAGGTACATCCGCAGTTTCCGGCTTACCTGACCGCTGAGTTGAAGGGTGCGCAGGCTGAATTTCTTTTCTCCGTCCGTGGCCGAATAACCGGCCCACACGTCGAATTCCAGCGGGGCGGCAGCGCCATAAGTGCCTTTCAGCAAATCATTGGCAATCCGGTTGGCCGAATCGATTTGCAGGGCGCTCTGCAGGGCAATCCGGGCTTTTTTTACTTCGTGCCGGCTCAGATAGGCTTGCGCCAGCGCAACGCGGTATTCCGTGTCGCCCGGAAATTTTTGGGCCAGATCGAGGAAATAGTCAATGGCCGTAGCGCCGTCGCCGGCCCAAAGATGTACATATCCCAAGCCTTTGAATGCTTCGACGTTGTTGGGCTCCGACAGCTTTAATTTTTCAAACGCGCGTTTGGCCAAGCCGTAATTCCCCGACCAGGCATAATTATAGCCCTGGCCGACAAGGGCTACCGTTGAATTAGGATCGAGCGCAAGGGCAGCCTCGAATTTCAAACGGGCTTTATCGTATTGTTTGCTCCAGGAGTAGTTGTAACCGGCCCCCGTCAGGGCGTCCAGGTTGTTCGGTTGTTGGGCGAGAATGCGCTCGTATTGCGCCTCCGCCTCGGCGTGGCGACCGGTAGCAGCCCATTGGCGGGCTTGTTCCGGGTCTTTTTCCAGTCCGCCCGATTGTGCGAAAGCGAATTGTGCAAGTAAAAACAGGAAGGACAGGTACAGAAACTTTGCTTTCATGCCAGATTGAAATTTGTGTTCAACTGGCTCAAAAATGGCGGCGCAGGATGTCGCAAAAAAAATGAAAGGCGCTGAACGGGTAGATTTTGCCGCTAAAAGCATGGTAGCGCGGCGTTCAGCCCGCCCCGGTACGAGCCTTTCAGGGCCGTATTAATAAAGATCAAACGGCCCTGAAGGGGCGGCATAAACGCCGCGCTACCTATACAAACCGGTTCACCAGATTCTCAAACATCTCCTGCTTTCCACTGCGTTGTACAGGCTCCCCGTTCTGAGCCGCTATACCCGCCAGCTCTTCCAGCGTGAGCCGGCCATTTTCAAAAGATTGTCCCTCGCCGCCGTCGAAAGAGGCGTACCGATCCCGGCGCAACTGCCGGTAAGCCGATTTTTCCAAAATAGCGTCGGCCGCGAGCAGGGCCCGGGCAAACACGTCGATGCCGCCGATGTGGGCGTGAAACAGGTCGTCGGAGTCGGTGGAATTACGGCGCGTTTTGGCGTCGAAGTTAACCCCGCCACCCTGCAAACCGCCGGCTTCCAGGATGACCAGCATGGCCTCGGTGATTTCGTACACGTTGTTGGGAAACTGGTCGGTATCCCAGCCGTTCTGATAATCGCCCCGGTTGGCGTCGATGCTGCCCAGCATGCCGGCGTTGGCGGCCACCTGGAGTTCGTGCTGGAAACTGTGGAGCGCCAGCGTGGCGTGGTTCACTTCCACGTTCAGTTTGAAGTCTTTGTCCAGGCCGTGTTCGCGCAGGAAACCCACCACGGTGGCGCTGTCGAAATCGTACTGGTGTTTGCTGGGTTCCATGGGTTTCGGCTCCACAAAGAAGTTGCCGGTAAAGCCGTTTTTGCGGCCGTAGTCTTTGGCTATATGCAGGAAACGCGCCAAATGTTCCAGTTCGCGTTTCATGTCGGTATTTAGCAGCGACTGGTAGCCTTCCCTGCCACCCCAAAACACGTAGTTTTCGCCGCCCAGGGCAATGGTCAGGTCGAGGGCCATTTTCACCTGGGCGCCGGCATGGGCCACCGCGGCAAAATCGGGGTTGGTGGCAGCCCCGTTCATGTAGCGCGGGTGGCTGAACAGGTTGGCCGTTCCCCACAGCAGCCGTACCCCGGAAGCGGCCATTTTTGCCTTGGCGTATTCGCCGATGGTTTGCAGACGTCGCTCGCTATCTGCCAACGTTCCACCCTCGGCAATCAGGTCGTAGTCGTGGAAACAGTAGTACGGCAAACCCAGTTTGGTAATGAACTCGAACGCGGCGTCCATTTTGTCTTTGGCCTGCTGTACCGGGTCGTTTGCCCGAAGCCAGGGGAAGGCTTTGGTGCCTGGCCCGAAGGGGTCGCCGCCGGTACCGCAGAGGGTATGCCAGTACGCCACCGCAAATTTGAAGTGCTCGCGCATGGTTTTGCCGGCTACCACCCGGTTTTCGTCGTAGAAGCGGTAGGCCAGCGGGTTGTCGGTATCAGGACCTTCATATCGGATGCGGCCGATGCCGGGGAAATATTCGGTTTCAGCGAGGGTGGTGTGGATGGTGTTTGCCATGTTTTCTACTGAACAGTTGATCCTGTGCGCTTCGTTTGGTATCAAAATTTTAGCAATTGTTGTGCAAAGTTATTCCAATTTTTGGACTTGAATTGTGTACATATTCAGTTCCGAATAAATTATAATATAATATTTTCCGCTTGGAAATTCTTCAACATTTAATTGAGTTCTCAGGTTTTGTCCGCTTATCCACATTGATTTCTCGATGAGTGTTTGTCCTGAAATATTGTTTAAATTGATCCTGTACTGACCGCTATTCAGACCGACCCCTTCAATAGTAAAAAAATCGCCAGCCGGGTTTGGGAAAACGGTAATATGGCCAAGCTGTTCCTTGTCTTTTGTGCTAATAACTGTGATACAGTTTGCAACAATTAGGGTATTAGATTTTACCGTATCAGGGTAAGCGCAGTCGGCATTCGAGGTCATGATACAGTAAAGTTCCCACCCATTCACCAAAGTTGTATTGGTGTAAGTCGGACTATTGCTCTCGCCAATCAAGGTGTCGTTCACATACCACTTAAAAGATGGCGCAGTGCCACCGTTCGTCGTCGAGTCGACGACGAACGAACACTCCGGCAGAGAACCAATATTCACGTGTGTTGGAAGCAATGAATTTACGGTAATAATGAGCGTGTCTGAAGTCACTGCCTTGGGGTTGGCGCAAGCGGCATTCGAGGTCATTCGGCAATAAATCTTCGGCATGCCACTAAGGGCCATCGTGGAATATATCGGGCTATTGCCTCCCTTTTCCTCCCAGTTCACATACCATTGATAGGACGGCAGAGTGCCGCCATTGGTCGGGACGGCAGTGAACGTTACATTGTCACCTGAACAGATGGGCAGGGGGGAAACGGTAACATTTACATCCGGTACAAGTGCAGGGTATGCGGTAATGGTCAGGGAGTTGGAGATCGATATCGTCGGGTTGGCACAAACTGCGTTTGATGTCATGGCGCAATAAACCTGTGCCCCGTTGGGCAGTGCCGTCGTCGAATATATCGGACCGGTTCCAACCAGGCTGTCATTTACAAACCATTGATAAGCAGGCGCAGTGCCCCCATTCTTTGGGGTCGGCGTAAAAGTCGCGTTTTGACCCAAGCAAATTGTCGTGGGGCCAACAACAGTGACGCTTGCGGGCAATATGGGATTAACCGTGATTGTTGTTGCGGATGAAACCGCTGAACACCCGCTGGTATTGGTTACCATAACCGTATAGTTTCCAGGAATTGAAACCGTAATGCTTGGCGTGGTTGCGCCGTTGCTCCACGAATAGGAATTTGCCGGGCTCGCCGTGAGCTTTACTGAACTCCCCTGACAAAATGTTGTCGGGCCGTCGGCAGTTATAGTCGGAGTGGCTATCTGGCAAAGTTTCACTATAAAAACATCCTGACCTCCATTTGAAGTTTTATTATCCATCGCGGCGCCGGGATTAAAATCAACAGTGCCTTCAAAGTACCCGGTTGCATATACATTTCCATTAGCATCAGAAGCTACTGCATAACCAACCTCTCCATTGATACCACTCATTTGTCTTGCCCAAACGAAATTCCCCGAAGCATCCAGCTTAGAAATAAAAATATCATAATTTCCAGCGGCGGTCATGTTAAAAAAAGTATCGTTATCGGGGTCGAAGTCGGCAGTGACAAAAAAGTACCCGGTTGTATATACATTTCCGGCGGCATCCACAACATTGGAATAACCGCGATCATCACCAGGCCCTCCCATTTGTTTTGCCCAGAGATAATTCCCGGAAGCATCCAGTTTGGAGATAAAAACATCGGAGCTGCCGGCGGAATTCAGGCTATATATATTGGGGCCGGGGTCGAAGTCGGCTGTACCGTTAAAGTATCCGGTTGTATAAATATTTCCGTTGACGTCAGCAAATATGGAAGATCCTTCACTATTGCCTGCGCCGGCCAATTGTTTTGCCCAAAGAAAATTCCCGGAAGCATCCAGTTTGGAGATGAAAACATCGGAGGCGCCGGCGGAGC
>CALEYM010000846.1 GCA_937926185.1 uncultured Bacteroidota bacterium
TTCAGGCCTTTTTCATCCCATGCCTTATCCGCGGCATCTTTGGCTTTTTCAAAAAAGAAACGGGCCAGCATTTCCTTAATTTTTTGAAGGTCCTCCTCACTCACATTGCTGGAATATAGCTTCAGCAGTTCCAACTGAAGGTTGCTAAACGGTTGTTTAATAGCAGTTACAGAATCCATTTATCACGTTATTTTGAACAAAAATAACTTACCTCCCGGTATAATGGTTCAATAATTGAAAAAAATCTTTGAATGAAAATATTGGAATCCCGGCCCGGCCCCTGGCCTTGTTGATTTTTTAAAAGCGGTGAAAAAACAAAAGATCGCCTGGAGCCTGCGGGAGGAATCGGAGTGGCTGGAGCATTTCACCGGGGAACAGGCGGCGGCGCGGGCGCTACAGCAGGAAATTGACAAAACCGACCGGGAGATCGACCGGATGGTGTATGAATTGTACGGGTTGACGGAGGAGGTGGCGTTGGTGGAGGGGAAGGGGTGAAAACGGAAAACTTGAAAAAATAACCTACTTTTGTAAAAAATTGAGACGCATGGCAACCTTGTTCCCAAACATAGTCTCCGATCCTGAAATTTTGAACGGCAAACCTTGCATTGCCGGCACGCGTATCAGTGTGGAATTGATCATGGATTGGCTGGGCACCGGCGGTACGCCGGAAAGTATAGCGCAAAAGCACCCGCTTTTAACTAAAGAGTTGGTGCAGGAAGCCATCCGGTATGCTGCCCGGTTTATGAAAAACGAAATCGTCATTGAAGTTCGTACCGGCGCCTGAGCATGAGTATTCGCGATTTACGGTTTTTGACCGATGAAAATATCGAACAGTGATTTCGGCGCCTTGATTTTCCGGGACCAGGTTCCGTTTTATGGCGTAGTCTATCTGCGTCCGGGGCATGAATCTCCAGAGGTACACATCGAAAGTATGGCTGTTATTTTGGATGCTGACCTGGAAATCAGGCCCCCTTTTGTTTTAGTTGCTGAAAATATAGGTGATTTAGTTCGGCTTCGACTTCGGAATATCTGACAAACAGCGGATGACGGCGGCGCAGGCCTTGCGCGAGGAGATCGAAAAAACTGACCGGACATTTGCCAATTTCCAAAAACCTTTTACCTTTGTGAGTGATTACTCACATACATGTCCAACAAAGAAAATATCCTGCGCGTGGCGATGCGCCTGTTCGCCGAACAGGGCTACGACCGTACGCCGACGAGCCAGATTGCCCGCGAGGCAAACGTATCGGAAGGACTCATTTTCCGGCACTACGGAAATAAGGCGGGCTTGCTGGAAGCGATCATCCGGGCCGGGGCCGGCCAGGTGCACGAATCCATGCAGCCCTACGAACGCAACGTCGAGCCGCGCGAAGCCATCGCGTTGCATATCCGCGAGTCGTTCCGCATTATTCGTGAACAGACTGATTTCTGGCGCCTGGTGCACCAGTTGCGCCACCAGCCGGCTGTTCAAAAAACGGCGGAAGCGCAAATCGGGGCTTTCCAGCAGGAAGTAGCCGCCCGGCTGACCGCACAGTTCCGACTGCTCGGCGCGGCGCAACCCGAACAGGAAGCCCTGCTGTTGTTCGCCCTGATCGACGGCATCACCCTGCAATACCTGCAAATGCCGGACACCTATCCGTTGGACGCCCTCCGCGATTTTCTCATTCAAAAATATCGACATGGAAACTTCCTGGATCAACCGTGATCTCTACCCCTTTCAATCCCGCTTTCTTGAAATCGACGGCCACCGGATGCATTACATCGACGAGGGCGAAGGAACGCCAATTGTGTTCGCCCACGGCACGCCGGAATGGTCGTTTGGCTGGCGCGACCTCATAAAAGTCCTGCGCGGGCAATACCGCTGCATCGCGCCCGACATGCTCGGATTCGGCCTGTCCGACAAACCCCTCGACAGCGACTATTCCGTGCGGGCCCACGCCCGGCGGCTGGAGCAATTCATCGACCGGCTCGGACTGGAGCAATGCCACATCGTTGGCAACGATTTCGGCCTGGCCATCGGATTGCATTACGCCATCAAATACCCGGAAAAGGTGCAAAAGATCAGCTTTTTCAACGGCTGGATGTGGCCCCTCGATACCGACCCGCACTATGCCCGCCCGGCACGGGTAATGCGCACCTGGCTGGGGCGCCTGTTCTACCTGCGTTTCAATTTCCCGGTCAACTTCGTCATGCCCGCCGCTTTCGGCGACAAACGCAAACTCACCCCCGACATACACCGGCACTACAAACAGGCCCTACCCTCCCCTGCCGCCCGCCGCGCAGCCTACGCTTTTTCCTCAGAATTGCTCGATGCCGGCCCCTTTTGGGCCGATTTGTGGCAACAGACACCTGTTCTTGCCCAAAAACCCTGCCTTATCTTCTGGGGCATGAAAGACGCCTTCGTGCCGCCTTATGAACTGCAGAAGTGGGAAAAAGCCCTGCCGCAAGCACGGGTGATCCGCTTTCACAACGCCGGACATTTTGTACAGGAAGAAGAACCGGAAAGGATGACAGAGGAATTGGCGTTGTTTTTTAAAAGTCTTTAAAAAACGAGCGCCCAACTTGCGTCGGGCGCCCGAAAACCTCCGTGTTATTGCTCTGCTATGGTATGATTCGATAGTTTATGAGGGTTTATGAGGGTTTATGAGGGTTTATGAGGGTTTAGAGGGTTTAG
>CALEYM010000847.1 GCA_937926185.1 uncultured Bacteroidota bacterium
GGCTGAATTGCGAACGGGCGATCTGCCGGCAGGGATGTATTTGTTGTATATCCGGGTGGGTAAAGATAATTTGCAACAGAAATTAGTGAAGGTAGTACTAGAGTGATCTAGAAAAATTCTGCGTAACATCTGCGCAAACAATTCTGCGTAACATCTGTGTGAAATTAATCTACGTTCGCCGGGCGCAACAAATTTCACACGGATGTTACACAGAATTGTTTGCGCAGATGTTACGCGAATTATCCCAAAAACGCCGCCACCGCCATTGCCCCCATCACCGCCACCACCAGCCAGCCCAACCCGGCCAGCCACACCGGCGTAGCTCCTGCCGGAACCACTTCCTGTTGCCGCGCCGCCAGTAACATCACTGCCAGCGATACCGGCAGAATGAGACCGTTCAGGGCGCCTACGATGATGAGCGTTTTCACCGGCCGTCCCACCAGCAGGAACACCGCCAGTGAAATACCGATAAAAACTGCCGTAAGCAAACGCCGCCGCGCCGCCCATTCGGGCCATACCGACAGCAGAAACGACACCGAAGTGAACGTGGCGCCTACCACCGAGGTGATCGCCGCCGACCACATCACCACGCCGAAAAAATAGTAGCCCAGATCGCCGGCCGCCAGCCGGAAGAGGGACGCCGGCGGGTTGGCCGGATCGATCGTCGCGCCGGCCGCCACAACGCCCCAGGCGGCGAGGAACAGTACTACCCGCATGATCGTGGCGATCAGGATGCCCCGCGCGGCGCCGGTCTGGGCCGTACTCACCTGTTCCGGTCCGCGCACGCCCGCCTCCAGCAGGCGGTGCGCCCCGGCAAAAGTGATATAGCCGCCCACCGTGCCGCCTACCAGGGTGATCACCGCTTTCCAGTCCACCTTTTCGGGGAAAATGCTCTGCACCAGCACCGGCTTCAGCGGCGGGTGTGAAGCCAGGGCCGCGTAAGCCGTCAGGCCGATCATACCCAGGCCAAGTACGCTCGTGAAGGTGTCGAGCGCCTTTCCGGCAGTGCGTTGCCAGAACAAAGCCAGGGCAATACCCGCGCTCAGGGCCGCCCCGGCGCCCGCGGGCCAGCCGGTGAGTACGTTCAGGCCCAGGCCTGTGCCGGCCAGGTTGCCGATATTGAACGCCAGCCCGCCTACCACGATCAGCACCGTCAGACCCTTGCCCAGACCGGGCAGCATGGCCTCTGCGAGCTCGGGCGCCGGCCTGCCTGCCGCCGTCACGATACGCCAGATGTTGAGTTGGGCGCCCAGGTCGAGCAACACCGAGAGCAGAATGACAAAGGCGAAACTGGCGCCCAATTCGTTGGTGAACACCGTCGTTTGCGTGAGAAAACCGGGGCCGATGGCCTAGGTGGCCATGAGAAAGGCGGCGCCCAGTAACGCCGAACGGTGTTCGGCGTGAAGCCATTTGAATAATTCCAAGAATCGCGACACAAAAAAAAGGGTGGGTTTGCAATTTGGTGGAAAGATAGCAGCTCGTTGACAAAAATAGGCTGGCGAACCGGGCACAGCCATCAAGAGGGTGTATCTAAAGTCCACGCGACAAATTTTTCACCACGGAGGCATGGAGGCACGGAGTAATGCGCTACAGTACAAGTCTCCGTGCCTCCGTGGTGAAATAAAATAATCAGTTGCTCCGAGATGCCACCAGCCTCATGCTTCGGCTGATGACACCTCTTCGCCGGCGGCAAACCACCCACCTTGCAAACCAAAACCGCCCCGCGTTGTTTTCGCGATTCATACTTTCCAGGTTTCAAAGACCTGGAAAGTCCATGCCCCGGCACAAAGCGTTCAAATCCGGCCGCGCGCCTCAATCTTCAAACTCCAAACTACAACATGACCGATCACATCATCGAAATTCAAAACCTCCACAAATCCTTCGGCGACTTCAGGGCGCTCGACGGACTGAATCTCAGCGTACGGCGCGGCGAAATTTTCGGTTTCCTGGGTTGCAACGGCGCCGGAAAATCCACCACCATCCGCTGCATGTTGTCGCTCATCAAACCCGACGCCGGCGAGATATTGTTCAACGGAAAATCCACCGGCGAACACCGCAACGAGTTCCTGCGCCAGGTGGGCTGCATCATCGAGAAGCCGGATTTCTACGCCAACCTATCCGCTCTCGATAACCTGAACATCAGCGCGCGCATGTACGGCGTTAAACCGAAAAAACAGGAGGTACTGGCCGTGATCGACCTCGTGGGGCTCAATGGCCGCGAGCGTCAGGCGGTGAAAACCTATTCGCAGGGCATGAAACAACGGCTCGGCATCGCCCAGGCCCTGCTGCACCAACCCGAACTGATCATCCTCGATGAGCCCACCAACGGCCTCGACCCCAAAGGCATCATCGACCTGCGAAACATCATCCGGCGTTTGAAAACGGATTTTCACAAAACGGTGATCATTTCCTCTCACATTCTGTCTGAAATTGAATTGATTGCGGATAGCCTTTGTATCATCGATAAAGGAAAAACGATTATTCAGGGCCGTACGGCCGAGTTGCTTTCCGAAAACGAAATGCTGGTGACCGTGGAAACCGACCAGCCGCGGGAAATGTTCCTTTTGCTGCAAAGCGCCGGGCGCGAAGTATCGGCGCCGGCTTCAGACGGCCATACGCTGACCCTCAAAACCGGCCGAGCGGCCATCCCGCAAATCCACCGCGAGATCGTACAAAGCGGCTTGCCGGTGTACGGCTTTTACGCCCGAAAAAAACTCGAAGACCTGTTTCTGAATCTCACCCAAAACGCCGACGCCAATGCTGGACTTAATTAGAACGGAGATTTTCAAGATCGCCGCCAAACCGCGCTCGTACATCGGTTTTGCCGCCATTTTCGCCATCGTCGTCATCATCCAGATCGCCCTGTACGCCGACGGGCAGGCTTACCTGGATTTCCTGATCCAGTCGCTCAACCAGTCGTTCGAGATCGAGGGCATGGACTTCAACGGCAACCTGGTGGGTTTCATCATCCTGCAAACGCTCATCATCCAGATGCCCCTGCTGGTGGCGCTGGTGTCGGGCGACGCCATTTCGGGCGAGATACAGGGCGGCACTATCCGCTCGCTGCTGACCAAACCGGTGTCGAGAAGCCGTATTGTTTGGGCCAAATTCATCGCCGCGGAGTTGTACACCCTGTTGCTCATCCTCTGGCTGGGCATTTTGGCCTGGATCGCGTCGTTGTTGTTTTTCGGCCCCGGCGACCTGGTGGTGCTGAAAAGCGATTCGCTGGTGATCGTGCGCAACGCCGACACGGTGTGGCGTTTCCTCTCGGCTTTCGGGGTGGCATTCCTGAGTTTGTCGGTCGTGGTGGCCCTGTCGTTTCTGCTTTCCGCCTTCGCCGAAAACTCCATCGCGCCGATCATCATCACCATGAGCGTCATTCTGTTGTTCACCATTATCGGCACTTTCGACATCCCGGTGTTCAACCAAATCAAACCCTTCCTGTTTACCACCCACATGATCGTGTGGCGCAACTTTTTCGACCGCCCGCTGCCGGTGGAGCAGATCGCGCAGTCGGCCGGCATCATGGCCCTGCATATCGTCGTATTCCTGTCCGCCACGCTGATTTATTTTAACAAAAAAGACATTACGCAATAATGAAAAAAGCCTTGTTTTTCCTGTTTTTCCTGCCGTTTGCCCATTTGCAGGCGCAAACGCCCAACCAGATACTGTATAAGTCCTGGCAGCAGTTTTCCCGGATAAAATCCTTTAAAAGCGAAGTAAATATCTATTTCAATCTGCCGTCCGTCAGCATTGAGGACATGTCGGGCAAGGCTTTTTACAAGGCGCCGTCCAAATTCCGAATCCGGCTGAAAGGCATCGCTTTTTTACCCAAAGACAATCCGTTCAACGTGTACACCCTGATCCGGGATTCCACGCAATACGCCTCGGTGCTGAACGGCAGCGAAAAGATCGGCAACGAACTGTGCAAGATCGTGAGCGTCATCCCCAACGGAGAATCCGACATCGTGATGGCGAAACTCTGGATGGGAACAACCACTAACTGTCCGCTCAAAATGCAGATCACCTCGCGCGAGAACGGCGTGATCCTGATCGAGAACACTTACGGCCGTTTTGTTAAAAATGCCCTGCCCGATAAAATGCGTTTCACGGTGGACATGAACAAATTCAAGGTGCCTAAAGCCCTGGCCGCCGACATCAATAATACGCCGAAAAAAAGCGCCGGCGACGGCAAATCAAAAGGAACGATTGAGTTTGTATTTGCCAACTATACGCTCAACACGGTCATCGAAGACAGCGTTTTTAAGGAAGAAGGGAAATAAACTTAACACTCAGCCCCGCCTTTTTACCGACACCGCCTTTGCTTCGCGCCAGCCTGTTCCTTCCAACGCCAGTTGATACACGCCGTCCGGCAAAACCGGCAGCTCCAGGCGAATGGTATTCTCCCCGGCATTCAACCGCAGCGGCCATTCCCGAAGGCGTTTGCCATCGGACGCGTAAAGCGCGGCCTTGAGGTCGGCTACCCGGCGGGCATTTATATGGAGCATCACACCGGCGGAAGCGGGGTTGGGTGAAACGGACCAGGCATCCAGTAGGGAAGCGGGCAACTCCCCTGCATCCGACACCCGGACAACCGTATTACCGGCGGAGATCAGCCAAAGTTCGGGGTCGATATTTAGTTGTACCACTTCAAAACCGGGATGAACAGTAAACTGCTGGCCCGGATAGATATGGTCGAGTACGATGGTAGTGTCTTCTCCCGCGGCGCCGATAAATTGTATTGGCGCCGGTAAGGGGAAAAAGGCCACCGAAGCGGGCATCGAAGTCATCTGGTTCAGATTGATCTTTACCTGTTTCGCGGCATCCTGCGACCAAACCGCGGTGTAAGTGGGGTACCCTTCGCCGGCGTACCAGCGGGCAAAGTAATCGTCCAGATTACGCCCCGAACTTTGCTCCAGATGCCGCTGCAGATCGGGGGTGCGGGCATAGCCGTAAGCCAGCGCAGGGTCGTTCAGATATGCCCGCGCGCCGGCAAAAAAGGCTGCATCGCCCAGAATCCAGCGCAGCTGATGCAGCACCAGGGCGCCTTTGGCATAGGAGAGCCGTCCGCTGAAAATCCGGTACAGATCGGTGGTGTCATTCACCCGCAGCGAGCCGCCGGGCTGACTGACCACCGCGTCCAGCCGGATTTGCCGGTACGACAACCAGTATTGGGGCAACAAATGCTCGTAACACAAGCCCGCCATGTAGGTAGCAAAACCTTCGTGCAGCCAGATATCTTCCCAGGAAGCACAGGTCACCATGTCGCCGAACCATTGGTGTGCCAGTTCATGGGCCAGCAGTTCAAAATTGAAGTTGACGACAAACGACATGGTCTGGTGCTCCATGCCGCCGCCCCATTTGAACTGGGCGTGGCCGTATTTTTCCCGCTGAAATGGATAGGGCCCGAACAGGGAATCGAATAACTGCATCTGCGGCCCGATGATCGCCAGTTCGTTTTGCGCCTGCGCAAGGTTTTCGGGAAAAACGTAGTTGACCACCGGAATGCTGTCGCTGCCGTGCGGCGCCCAGTCGGTGAACACCGCGTAATCAGTCACCGCCATGCACAGCAGATAGGCAGCGATGGGATAACGCGTACTCCAGTGCGCGGTTGTTTGGCCGTTTTGGGTGGTTTCGGATACCAGGACGCCGTTGCTGGCCGGGTGGTTGCCCGCTGGCGCCGTGATATAGATGTCGCAGGAATCGACCTTGTCGTTCAGCTCCTGGTTGCATGGAAACCAGTCGCGCGCGCCGAATGGCTCCGAAAGGGTCCACAGGATCGGGGCGCCGTTGTGATGGTCGGTTTTGAACGACCCGAAACCCGTTTCGGGCGGTACGCCCCGGTAAAATATCTCCACCGAATCGGGCACGCCCGCGGGTCGTGTTTGCGGGAAATACAAGGTGAGTTCGTCTGTTCCGTCGCGGTCGAAGCTGATATTTTGTCCGTGCCAGCGCACCTGATCCGCGGTAATGGGATTGGATAAATCCAGCGTCCATTGATCAAGCGGGGTCAAAGGGTTGAAGCGGTACAATACCTGACCAGTGATGTAGCGCACGGCGGGGTCTACCGTCCAGCGGAAGCGGCCGTAGGTGATGTCGGCCTGGTCGTCGCCGCCGGAGCGGTCGGTGGCGCCTTTCGGATAGAGGGTAAGGCCGGGGTGAAGGATTTTGCAGGTGAGTTCGGCCAGCGGGAGTTGTTCATTTTCAGTTTGAGCAAAAAGCAGGGAGAGCGGGGCAAAAAGAAGCGTGGGTAAGAGGAATTTTTTCATGGAAAAAATGGAAAAGCACTATGCAAGTTAGGCTATTTCCAAACGGCATAGTACGTTTAAAAGGAATTTTACAGGAAACTGGCAAAAGTAACTCCCATTACCCCGTCCTCTTGTATCTGAGGTAAACGGCCCAAGTAAAACGCGACAAGGCCGATCGCTAACCACTTACTAGTTTCACCGCCCAAACCGCCCCAAACCCCGCCACGCCCATCCAAAAGGTCGCCGTTGTATACACCCGCAGGGCCGCCTGCACCGGTAACTGCCCAAAGCGCGACACCACCCAGAAATAGGAATCGTTGGCGTGCGACACCAGCATGGAGCCGCTGCCCATGGCCATGAGGGCGAGCAGGCGGCCAAAGTCGTCGCCAAGTCCGAGTGCTGGCAGCAAAGGCGCCACAATGCCAGCGGCAGTAATAACAGCCACCGTTGAAGAGCCCTGCGCTGTTTTTAAAATAGCCGCCAGCAAAAACGGCGCCCACAACCCCAGGCCGCTGCCGCTCAGCCAGCCGCCATACACCGTGCCGGGATCGAGCGTTTTGATCACTTCGCCGAAGGCGCCGCCCGCCGCCGTAACGGCCAGGATTGGCCCGCTTTTTTCCACGGCGCTGTCGAGCAGGGTGCTGAGCAGTGTTTTATCCCATTTTTCAAATAAAAACAGACTGAGGATAATGCCCGTGAGCAGCGCCATTACCGGGTCGCCGAAAAAACGGAGCGTGGCCATAACGCCTTCCGGCATGCCGGCGGGCAAAAGCATGCTCAGCGATTTGAGGGCGATCAGCAAAATTGGAATCGCTATAGGTAAAAAAGACGCCAGGGGTGAGGGCAGTCGCTCCGGCCCCGCCGCCACGGCATCCGCCGGCAATTCGGGCGCCAGGGCTTGCCACTCCGGCAACCGGCTTTGCCACCGCACCCAAAACCAGGCCGCTACAATAGCTGGGATTGCCACCAGGGCGCCGGCCAGCATGGCCAGTCCGAGATCGACCTGTAAGGTACCTGCCGCCGCCGATATGCCCGGATGCGGCGGCGCCAGACAATGGACGGCAAACAAAGCAGCGGCCAGGCCCGCTACCAAACGCAGGTGCGTACCCTTGGCCTGATACGACATCATCAACACCAGGCCGGACAACACTACGAACGCCGAATCGCAAAAGATCGGCATGCCCACCGTGAAACCGATCAGGCCGGCGGCCAGCGGCGCATTGGCAGGGCCGGTTTTGCCCAGCACATAACGCGCCAGGCTCAGGGTAGCGTGGCTGCGGTCGAGCAAAGCGCCGAGCGCGGCGCCCAACAGGATCAGCAGACCGATTTTTTGCAATGTGCCGCCAAAACCCGCGCGCAAGGCATCGAGCACCGTCATTCCGTCGAGCCCGGCGAGCAATCCCGTGACCAGGGCAACGACCAACAACACGAAAAAGGTGTTGAATCGGAAACGCGAACTGAACAGAATAATGGCGGCAATGGCGCCGGCGAGCAAAAAAGTGAGATACAGCATACGGGGCAATTTTAAAAACTTGCCGCGGAAAGGGCAACCGGTAAAGTAATTTTGCCCTCAAGTTTATGATTGTACATTTTTTATCGCTCTACGGATTTGGACATTGGACATTCCTTGTTGGATATTGGATATTCTGCTAAGATAAAAACGTAGCAGAATATCCAATATCCAACAAGGAATGTCCAATGTCCAAGTACCCGCGTAGAGTACACAACGAACCATGGGTAAATATTTACCGAATAACCTGCTCAACATGCGGCACCTATACCTCTTCTTTCTACTTCTCTCTACCCCCACCCTCTTCGCAGCCAACCTGCCGCCCGGCTTTGTGGAAGCGCCCCTTGCTACCGGCCTCGACCCCACCGCCATGGCACAGGCGCCGGACGGGCGTATTTTTATCACCGAAAAATACGGCGCCGTGCGCATCGTGGAAAACGGCGTTTTGCTCCCCGATCCGTTTATCCTGCTTCCGGTGGATAATTTCAATGAGCGCGGCCTGAGCGGCATTGCCTTCGACCCCAATTTCGAACAAAACCGGTACGTGTACCTGTATTACACCGTGCCGCTGGCCGGCCACAACCGCCTGAGCCGGGTACAGGCGATGGGCAATTTTGCCCTGCCTGGCAGCGAGGAAGTGCTGCTCGAACTGGACCCCATGCCCGGCGCCATACACAATGCCGGGGCCATGGCTTTCGGCCCCGACGGCAAATTGTACCTGGCAGTGGGCGAAGGCGCCGACGGCGCCAAAGCCCAGTCTCTAAACAGCCTCCTGGGCAAGATCCTGCGCCTCAACCCCGATGGCGCCATTCCGGACGACAATCCGTTTTACCAGCAAACCAGCGGCATTTACCGCGCCATTTATGCCGCGGGGCTGCGCAATCCCTTTTCGATGGCCATTCAGCCGGGCACGGGGCGCATATTCGCCGGCGACGTGGGCAGTTATTTGTTTGAGGAGATCAACCACATCGAAGCCGGCAAGGACTACGGCTGGAACCTGCTCGAAGGCAAACGAAACAGCCAACCCGTGCCGGACAACTATCGCGACCCCCTGTATTATTACGGCCACACCCTGGGCTGCGCCGTCACGGGGGCGGCTTTTTACAATCCGCCCGCGGCGCAGTTTCCGGCTGTTTACATCGGCAAATTCTTCTACGGCGACTATTGCAATACCCGCATCAAATACCTGAACCCGGAAACCGGCCTGGTAGAAGGCACTTTCGCCACCAACATCGACCGCCCCATTGCTTTACTCACCGGGTTGAAAGGCGAGCTGTACTACATTTCGCGCGGCGGCATCGGCGGCGGCTCGGAAGGCGATAATACCAGTTCCAACGAGGGCGTATTGTGGCGGGTGGAGTACGTGGGCAACGGCGCGCCCGTCTTCAGCATTCAGCCGAAGAATGTTTTGGTTCCTGCCGGCGAAGATGCCGTTTTCAGCGCCAACGCCAACGGCGGGCAGCCCATTCAGTACCGCTGGCAACGCGACGGCCAGGACATCCCCGGCGCCACGGCCAAAGACCTGACGCTCGGCGCCGTAACGTTGCCGGATAGCGGCGCCGTGATCCGTTGTATCGCAAAAAACCTGTACGGGCAAGTTGCCAGCGCGGATGCCGTGCTGCGCGTCACAGCCAACCAGCGCCCTTTGCCCGTGATCCTGGAGCCAGCCGCCGGCCTGACATACTCCGCCGGCGATACGATCCGTTTTTCCGGTTATGCTTTTGACCCCGAAACCGGCGACCTGGCGGAAGACGAACTCGTATGGCAACTCGAACTGATGCACGACCAGCACGCGCACCCGGGTCTGGGGCCGGTCAATGGAGTGGCCTCCGGTTTTTACGTCGTACCCCGCGTCGGGGAAACGGACGACAATGTGTGGCTCCGCATTCACCTCACGGCCCGCGACCCCGCCGGCCTGAGCGGCGCCACACACCGCGATATTTTCCCGGAAAAAACACTGTTGCGACTCGAAAGCGCCCCTTCCGGGTTGCCCATGCGCATCGACGGTAAAACGTACTACACGCCGTTCGAAATTTCCAGCGTAAAAGGCCTGTTCCACCAGGTACAAGCCCAGGCATTGTTTTCAGGCAAGGATACGCTGCGCGTTTTCCAGGGATGGCAGGACGGGGAAATGAACGCCAATCGCACCCTTTTTGCCGATGAGGCCCAGATCACCCTGCACGCCGTGTACGAGGACATCACTTTGCCCGGCACAGGTCTGTACGGTTTATACCACACCCTGAACAGCGATACCGCGTTTGAACAATTACTGTTCACGCAGATCGATACGACGGTGAACTTCGACTGGGGAAAACAGCCGCCCGATACCCGCCTGGGCGCCGAACATTACGCCATCCGCTGGCTCGGGGCCGTAGAACCGGTTTTTTCCGAATGGTATTATTTTCATGTCAACTCCGACGACGGATTCCGGTTATGGGTGAACGACAGCCTGGCAGCCCAGGCCTGGAAAATCAAAGGCTCCGGCGAGATCAGCGGCGCCATTTTTCTGGAAAAAGGCAGGAAGTACGACATCCGGCTGGATTACTTCGAATTCGAGGGCGACGCTTCCGTCAAACTCTTCTGGAGCAGCGCCTCCACACCTAAGGAGATCATCCCGAAAAAACACCTGTTCCCGCGTTTGCCGGAAAACGCCAATGGCGGCCCCAACGAAAAATTTGACCTGCTGCTCGCGCCCAATCCGGTGCGCAACATCCTGGCGTTGACCATAGACGCCGATTTCCAGGAAACCTTTCACCTGCAACTCATCGACGCTTCCGGCCGGCTCGTGCGCGAGTGGCGCAACCAACGCCTCGAAGCGCCCGGACAACGGATGATCTGGCCGGTGGCTGATTTACAGTCCGGAACATACTGGATGGAACTGGAACGGGAAGGGGCGCCAAGGATTGTGAAGCCGTTTACGAAAATGTGATTACGCCTGGTTTCAGGCAATTGGCCAAACAAACGCCTTACCGCCGAACGTTTTTCAACTAATTTTTAGTTAAAAAACTAATTATTAGTTGTGAAACTAAGATTTAGTTTTATATTTGTCCCGACAAGTGAAAAAAGACAAATATGAAACGGCTAAATCACAAAGAAGAAGAGGTAATGACCATCCTCTGGCGGCTGGGGAATGCGTTCGTCCACGATATTCTGAACGAAATGGACGAGCCCAGGCCGCCTTACAACACCGTGTCCTCTATCGTCAGAAAGCTGGTTGCCGAAGAGTTGATCGGGTACGAGTCGTTTGGCAAAACGCACCGGTATTTCCCCATCCTGAAAAAAGAAGAATATCGCGCCAACGCGTTCCGGCGCTTTATGGACAATTATTTCGGCGGTTCGCCTTCCGCACTGCTGTCGTATTTTGTGCGGGAAGAAAACCTGGATCCTGCGGATTTGAACAAATTGCTGGAAGAAGTCAGAACACGCGGCGAAAACGAGTCTAAGTAAGCTGAAAACGGATATACCCTATATGCTTTCCGTCCAATATCTCCTCGAATCGGCTTTTTGTCTGGCCAGCCTGTACGCGTTGTACTGGTTGTTTTTGCGCCGGGAAACGTTTTTCCAATGGAACCGGGCCTACCTGTTGCTGGCGCCGGTGCTGGCCCTGACGGCGCCGGCGCTGCATATCCGGCTGGAGCGCGCCCCGGCGCCCCGTGTGGAAAAATCCGCGGCCGCCGCGACGCCTGCCACGCCGCCGATGGCGCTTCCCGCACTGATCGAACAAGCCCAGGCAGCGCCCCTGGCACTCCACCAGGCCCTGGAGCACCCTCTTTGGTCGCTAACCCTTGGCGAACTGCTGTGGTGGGTTTACGTGATCGTAGCGGCTGTTTTCCTGTTCCGCCTGACTGTTCAGGCGGCCCGCTTGTGGTCGTTTATCCGGCGTTGCCGGCGCTCGGCGCGGGATGGCATTGTATGGACGCGCGGACCGTCCGGCACACCGCTGGCTTCTTTTTTCGGCTTTGTGTTTTGGCATCCGGGCAATGCGGCGGATGAAGAGAAGCGGTTCTTGTATGAGCACGAGCTGGTGCACGCGCGGCAATGGCACAGCCTCGACCTGATCCTGTTCGAGTTGCTGCTCGCTTTTCAATGGTTCAATCCCTTGCTGTACGCCTACCGCCGCAGCCTGCGCGCGGTGCACGAATACATTGCCGATGCCTGTGTGGTGCGCCATACCGGCGAGCGGTACGCCTACGCCCGCGTACTGGCGCGGCATCAGTGCGGGGCCCCATCCAAAGCGCCCGCGCTGGTCAATACCTTTCATTCACTCATAAAAAATCGCCTGATTATGCTTGCCAGACAGCCTTCCGCACCAATTCGCCGGTTCAAATACCTGCTCGCCCTGCCGCTTTTCGCCGCCCTGCTCCTGTTGTTTTCTTTCCGCCTGATCGAAAGCCTGCCGTCAGCCGCGCCGGTACGGTCGGCTTTGCAACAGGCTAAGGTATATGTGGCCCACCTGCGCGAGTTCACAGTGGCCGCGCCAAGGCTGCCGGAGCCGGAGCCGTCGCCCTATACTTTTTATTGGGGAGCGTTCCAGGCCACGTTGATGCACCTGAAATCGAGCGATACTTACCTGGCAGAGGCGCACATTTCGCCGGAAGAACTGAGAGCAGCCGTCCAGCGGGAACCGCGGCTCTGGAACGGCCAAACCCTGGAGCAACACCTCGGCCTGGAGATCAACGGTTTTCCCATTCGCAGCGATTATTACCGGCCCGAAACCTACCAGGTCAGCCGCGCGGAACTCGGCCGGCTGGTGGATCAGGCGCTGCCGGCCGGTTATATAAAAATAGACCGCATCAGCCTGCCCGGAGGAAAATACGGTGAAATACACGTATTTCTGGATGGCGCCAGGCCCGGCTGGATACCCCCGGCTTCCAGCCCCAAAAAACCGCTGTACGAATGGTTGAAATGGGGCAGCGAACAATTGCAACCGGAAGAGGAACGCTTTGTGACGGAGGAGCAATTCTGGGCCATCGCGCTTTCTCCGGCAGTGATTAAACAGTTCGGTGAAGCAACGCTGAGAACGCCGGAAAAATGGAATTTTTCGTTGTCTGACGGCAGCGGACGGATCGTTCGCCCTCTGGCCGACCATCAGGATGCCTACACCCTGCCGCGATTGCAGGAACGCTTATTACGGGAAAAAGACCGGATCAAACCGGGCGCCCTCCTTTGGTTCTATGCCTGGGATGCAGCCCTCCCAACAAACGGCGCGCGAGCGGTCGACACGCTTTATTTGCTGGACCCGGTAAGCAAGGAGCATTTCACACAGATCGTCAGCCGATATCAAAACGGCAACATGACGCCGGGAGGAACGGCTTTAGTTGGGTTCAGGGTTGTTTCACCCGACGATCCGCGCCTTTTTTTGCGCGACGGCGATGCGCAAAATTTCACCTTCGAATGGGGCGCGTATACCAACTCAATGCTCAACCGCCACGGCCGCTCGTACACCCGCGGCGATGGCAGCGAACGGATTTATGCCGATCCCGCTTATGAAGCGTTCAGCGGCCAACACACCCGCGCCGAAATACTGGACATTGTCCGCCGCACCGCCCGCCTGTACCGGGAAGGCGTCTTGCTGGAAAATCTGGAATTCAGCCTGGGGTACAAAGACCATAAAGTAGACGTTCGCAACGGACAGGCGCCCGACGACATGCTGCAAATGCTCGAACGCGAAATGCGCCCGGGCGATCAGCTCCGGCTTTCCGGCTTCCGGGCAACGCATCCAACTACCGGTCACCTGGTGGGCACGCCCGCATGGTTTGCCGCTAACGGCCGGTACATCCCCGAACAAATGGTGAAACAACTGGACGTACAACATTTCGGGCCGGACAAACTGCTCCGTTTTCACCTGCCGCTCGCAGAAATCCGGATCCTTCAAGAGCGATTTTCCGGCCAAACGGGGGTTTATTTTCAACAAGGCGACATCGATCTGGGGAATGTGACCTTTGTGCTGGAGGTCCGCTCCGACGATCCCAAGCCGCCTCTCCGGCCCGCCGCTCCTGCCGACACGCCAATTGGGGTGGAGTTGCGCGTCAGCCCCAATCCCGCGCACGACCGGGCTACCCTGGAGATTCAACTGGTCAAAGGCGGCGCCGGAATCCTCAGCGTGGTGGATGCGGGCGGTGTGACGCATTTTTCCCAACAAATGGAATTTCGCGCCGGCGTCACGCCGTTTGCCCTTCCCCTGCATCAAATAAAGGCAAAAGGCGTACTGTATGTGCGGCTCGAAATGGCCGGCGGAATGAAAGGAATGGCGCGACTGGTGGTAGAGTAGGCTAAATCAACAGCACTGCGTTAAAGCCGCGCCTGCAATACCTTCGCCTGGCTGTAAAACGGATGTCCCGGATCGGCCAAAATCCCGGCCAGCACCCGGTCGAACAAGGATTTTTTTGCGGGCATTTGATGCAGCAGGGTAAGCGCCATGGCCCATTCGGCGCGTTGGGCGTAGGGTTGTTTGCGCGTGGCGGCAATGGCGCGGAATTCTTCAAATGCCGCGTCGAACTGCGCGTTTTTGTAGTAGGTATGAGCCAGCAATTCCTGCTGCAACAGGGCGTCGGCGCCTTCGGCCAGCTTGGGTTTCAGCTGGGTAATGACGTTTCCGAGCCGGCCGTCGCGATAGTTATCAAGCGCCTGGTTATAGGAAGCGGAGCCGCCGCCCTTGCTGCCTTTGGGCGGGATAAAATCCCGCTCGCGGTAAAAATCGCCGGCCAGGGCGGCATAGTCAACGGTTCCGGCGCTTTGCGGGATTTCTTCGATGGGCGCCGGCGTTTCCGGTTGCCGGGGTTGTTCCTGTCCGGCCATTTTATCTTCCGGTTCCGCTTCTTTGTACGGGGCCGTTTTCGGCGCGCCGGGCTTTGCAGGCGCCGGTTTGCGGATGACCGGGTTTTTCCTTTTGTCTTTCGCCGGGGTTTCCGCCACGGGAGGCGTTTCGGCAACGCTGCCGGGGCCGCTGTCGCGCAAGAGCCACCAGCCGAAAAAGGCGGTGACGAACACGGCCGCTATGGCCGCTGCCCGGAATAAGACCTTCAGCGGACTTGCCCCGGCGCGGCGCGGCGGCGCCACCGATTGCAGCAGGGTCGTTTCGCGATCCCAGGTCTGCATTTTGGCCAGCAAATCGCGTTCTACGAGCAGCTCCAGACCCTGGCGTTCGAGGCGGTGTTGTTGCACCAGTTCGGCCAGGTCGGGGTCGGCGGCCATTTCCGCTTCGAAAGCAGCCGCCTCATCCGGCGACATCTGCCGTCGCAGGTACTGTTCTATTTGTTCGAAGCGTTGCTCGGCGCGGGTCATGATGATTGATTTTTAAAAACTGATTTGGTTTTGACGAACGAACCCAATGACTGATCAGCAATTTTCGGTTTGTAATAAAGGATATCTTTTGAGGCACTAAAAAGACGTCATCCCGGCGGTTTTAGATGTCGCCTGCTCGTACCTCGCAGACGACACCTAAAACCGCTGCAACAAGGCCGCGTACTCCGGATGGTTTTCCAGCAATTCCCTGAACCGCATCCGGCAGCGGTAGGCTTCTTTTTTGGCCACGTCGGCGTTGCCGTATTGCATGGTACGGGCAATTTCTTCCATCGAATGATCCAACTGATACAGGCGCAGCAGCTCCCGGCAGCGGTCGCCGATCTGCCCCAGGGCTTCCTGGAACAGCTCGCGGTACTCGCCGCGGATGGTTTCCGCCTCTGGGCTGTCCACTTCGCCGTCGTAGTGCGCGGGCGACAGTTCGGAATATCGGCCCTGTTGCCGGCGCAGCGTCACCCAGCGCCATTTGGCGATGGCCACGAAGTAGGTGCGCAGGGCGCTTTTTCCTTCGAAACGGCCTTCGCGCAGGTTCCGGTCGAACAGCACCAGGGCTTCCTGGAAAACATCCTGGGCATCCTGCCGGCTGCCGCCGTTATCCAGCACGTAGCGAATAACCGCCTCGCGCAGGCCCGGCGTTTGATACAGCCGCTTCAGCGCGTCTTCCCGCGCGAGGCCGCCGCTTTGTATGCCGGCGATGAGCGATTCGTCTGACCAGTCGGTGTTTGCCATATTAGTGCAGTGCGCCGCAAAAACGTAACCATGGGGGTGGAAATTTTTTGGGCGCGGGGCAAAAGTAGGGGAAACGGCGCAACTCGTGTTGCAAAGAACTAAGGTGTATACGGCCCTAAAAATCTTTCGCCGTTGAAATGTATCAAATGGGACGGTGATTCAGCCACCCACACTTCCGTTTCCCAAGCGATTTCGCCAAGGTATTTGCTCATAACTGCCCGAGTAGGGAAAGCGGTTACGTAAACAATGCCCGCGGTTGAATACTGAAACAACCGGGCAAGTTCTGTATGCCTTTTAGGGTTGACCGGGCCGTGACTGATCACGGATTCAACCAATATGAGCCAGTTGTTTTTTTGCCAGTGAAGTACTACGTCCGGCATCTTGCCATGTGAGTCCACTTCAACGCCTAATGCTGCCAATGCCGCTTTGTCAAAATAACTCCATTTTTCACCTGTATCCCCTGCATAAATTAACCGGGCGCCGGGCGTGAATCGCGGTGCGAACTCCTCAATTATTGCTTTTATCAGTTCGCTATGTTCACCGGGGCTGATTTGAAATTCGATACCCTCCTTTATAAACACGGGAAGTTTAACTTGTTCTCTTTCTTTGGCATATCGTTCTGCAAGTGTCTTTTGGCTGCTCAAATATTTTTTAAGATGGTTTCTCCATTTTTTAGACCCGAATAATTTCATTAGCGCAAGCGCACCTGGTTCAATCTGATATACAGCCTTTGGGCTGTTGACTGGCCGGCTTGGCTCATCCGGGTTGTAAAGCGCAATTCCTGCCTCTACGAATTGATGCATCGTTTGTCGACGAACCGTTTCTCGTGTATTGGGAGCATATTTTTTGCCATAATGAAGCGCAATGAAATCCATTATCGGCGTAATGCCGATAAGCGGCGCTTCGGCATCATTCCAGGATTTTTCCGACGTGAGATTGAGTAATGCAAGCAGGCAAAGCCCGGAACGTTCGTTGTGCTGTTCGCGCGGAAGTCCTAATGATTTAATGATTTGAATCGCCTCGTCTATTTTGTTTTTGGTCATAGAAGCGATGAAATCTTTGTGTCGATCAAATCCTGGTTAAAATTAGGCAGTATTGCTGCCCATTTGCCCAGTTCAAAAAGAACCGTTTTACTAGGGTATTTGAGCAAACGTAAGTCAGTTGCATTAACCTGCGTGTGTCCGTTAAACTGACGGAAATAGTCATCAACCAATGTTGAGTTCAGATACACTGCCAAACCCAATGCCAGTTCCTCCGGCAATCCTTTTTTACGATGATGAAATACATTTAAATGGTTTTCAAACCCTAAATACTCATATTCAAGATCGTTGGGCGTAACTACTCGTGCAACTATGCGCCGTTTTTCCTCTTTGGCAGAAAAGCGGCGGACAAGTGTGTAACATCCCATGGGAAACAATTGCCTGCTTGTTTCCGGAGCAATAACAAGGGCATTTGATTTCTTAAAATTAGATTTTGGCCAATTGATGCTTTTCTCTCCAAAATGGGCAGGATAAAGTAAAGGCACGGTCTCTTCATCCGGTTCATTCCGTAAGAATTCTTTTACTCTAAAATCGACGACAGGACCGGTTGACACTTCCACTCCAATATCGGACAAGGAGTAGATGAACTTTTCATACCCGGCAATATGATTGCCATTTTCGCTTGTTGGGATGTGGATGAACTTTTCAGGATCACCGTTAGGAACAATTTTCTCAAAAGGCAGAATAAACTCAGCATAATCCTCAAAGCTGTCATCAGAAGATGAGGATATTTTAACTTTCCCCTGCGGTGCATTTTTCATTAAATGGATGATGACATTCTCCTGCAAGACGCTATCTTCTTTAAAAGCTTTGTTTCTTGCTCCAAAAATGTGGATTTGTTTGATGGCAGTCTCTCTTAACAGAAACTCCCGAAACGGTCGGTAATAAGGGCCGTTGCAAAAGCTTCTCGGGATGATTGCGACTAACTCGCCTTCTTCTTTTAAAAGCAAGATGGAAAGAGCCACAAAGCCTGAGTACAAGTTTACGGTCTCAATACCGACCCTGCCAAGCAACCGCCGGTGCTGGGAATCGGTGTTTATTTTGCGATATGGCGGGTTAAGTATCGCAAAATCGGCAGGTTTATGCCTGCCGAACATATAACTGATAACCCCTTCCCGGATGAAGTCTCCTTCGATAATTTCAAAGGTAGTTGCGACACCTTTTGCCGTCAGGTGGTACGCTGATTCGGCAAGATTTGATTTTAATGTAGAGGCAATATTCCCATCAAACTCATAAGCAAGAAGTTCTATTTGTTTACGGGAGGAAGCGCCGAATTTCTCAAGAAATGCAATGCTTAACACGCCGACGCCTGCACCTGCATCAAGGAGTCGGATTTTCTCCTGCCCCCGATCTTGAAAAAGAGATGCCATGAAACAGGCAATTTTATATGGCGTAAAAAATTGTCCCAGATCAGAGCGTGTCGCCTGGTCAATCTGCCGGATTTTCTCTCTTCCAGATATTTCAATTTGAGTGAGCATAAGATGTGGTTACGAAGGTACAGCATAAATCCCTATTCCCGGGCATGAAGTTTCCATGTAAATACTTTTTGTGTTTAATATCATGGCAAATATAAAATAAAAAGTAGTTATTTCTGGAAAATGAAATCACAAACCCCCTTCTGTTAAAAAACCAATCCATTTTTAACAACCACCACCTTTCCCCCACCCTATCTGTTACGGTTTTCCTAAAAAACCACCCGCTTGGTTACCCTTTCCGGGGCAGCCGCACAAATCAGCAAAACCAACTTTTACAACTAAAACAAAAAAACATTCTCGATTATGAAAAAACTGGTTTTGTTCCTGCTCGCTTTTGC
>CALEYM010000848.1 GCA_937926185.1 uncultured Bacteroidota bacterium
TAGAGGGTTTAGAGCAGCGCTGCTCTAAACCCTCTAAACCCTCTAAACCCTCTAAACCCTCTAAACCCCCTAAACCCCCTAAACCCTCATAAACCCTCATAAACCCTACGCCCTACCCTTCCATCAAAAACGGATACCGGTAATCCGCGGGTGGTACGAAGTTCTCCTTAATACTGCGGGGAGAAGCCCAGCGGTAGAGGTTCAGCATGGAGCCGGCTTTGTCGTTCGTACCGGATGCTCGCGCGCCGCCGAAGGGTTGCTGGCCTACCACGGCGCCGGTAGGTTTGTCGTTGATGTAATAATTGCCGGCAGCATGGCGCAATTTCCGGTCGGCCAATTCGAGCGCGGCACGGTCGCGGGCAAACACGGCCCCGGTGAGGGCATACGGTGAGGTGTTGTTGACGAGATCGAGGGTTTGTTCGAATTTTTTATCGTCGTACACATACAGGGTGAGCACCGGGCCGAAAATTTCTTCACACATGGTGACGTATTGCGGGTCGGTCGATTCGATAATGGTTGGCTCGATAAAAAACCCCTTTGATTTATCGTAATTCCCTCCTGCAATTACATTTACCTGTTTCGATTTTTTCGCCTGGGCGATATAGGCGGAAATTTTGTTGAAGGCTTTTTCGTCGATCACCGCGTTGATAAAATTGGTAAAATCCTCCGGCGACCCCATTTTCATCGTTTTCAAGTCGGCCAGCAGCTGTTCCTTAACTGCCGGCCAAAGGCTCTTGGGAATATAAGCCCTGGACACCGCGGAACATTTTTGTCCCTGATACTCGAATGCGCCCCGCCCCAATGCCGCGGCCACCGCTTTGGGGTCGGCAGAAGTGTGCGCCACCACAAAATCCTTGCCGCCGGTTTCGCCCACTATACGGGGATATGATTTGTAAATTTCGATATTTTCTCCAATGGTTCTCCATATCCGCTGGAAGACGCCCGTGCTTCCGGTAAAGTGGATGCCGGCAAAATCGGGGTGTTTGAACACCACTTCGCCCATGGTAGGCCCGTCGACATATACCAAATTCAGAACACCTGCCGGCAACCCCGCTTCCTCCAGTATTTCCATGATCAGCGAGGCGGAGTATATCTGCGATTCGGCGGGTTTCCATACCACCACGTTGCCCATCATAGCGGGCGCGGTAGGCAGGTTACCGGCAATGGCCGTGAAGTTGAACGGCGTGAGCGCGAAGACGAATCCTTCGAGCGGCCGCCAGTCGGTGCGGTTCCAGATGTTTCGGGAGCTGAGTGGTTGCTGCCGGTAAATTTCCTGCATGAAATATACGTTGTAGCGCCAGAAATCGGCCAATTCGCATATACAGTCAATTTCCGCCTGATAAGCGTTTTTACTTTGACAAAGCATGGTTGCTGCGCTCATTTTGGCGCGATAAGGACCGGTAAGCAGGTCGGCCGCCCGCAGAAAAATGGCAGCCCGTTCCTGCCAGGGCATGGCCTCCCAGGCCGGCTTGGCTGCCAGCGCGGCTTCAATGGCAGCCTTTACGTGCCCTGCATTGCCTTTCGAGTAGTGGCCAAGGGTATGCGCGCGATCGTGTGGCGGATGAATACCGACCTTGTCGCCGGAATGAACGTGTTTGCCGCCGATAAACATAGGCACGTCTTTTTGTACGGCTTTAGCCTCTGTCAGGGCGTTTTTCAAAGCGATCTTTTCGGGCGAACCGGGAGCGTAATTCCAAACCGGTTCATTTACGGGTACAGGCACGGAAAAAATGGCGTCGGGCATATTATGAGTGATGAGTTATGAGTGATGAGTGATGAGTATTTCTTGTGGAATAAAGGGAGAAGCGTCGCCGCCGCCGACGATGATCTCGCGTACGATGGTGCTGCTGATATGGGAAAATTCGGGTTGAGAGATCAGAAAAACCGTGTCGATACCCCCTCCAACAATGTGATTCAGTTGGGAAATGGTTTTTTCATAGTCAAAATCAGATCCGTTTCGCAAACCTCGCAACAGGTATCGCGCGCCAATGCGCAGGCAATAGTGCGCCGTCAGATTTTCAAAGTAATCTACCCGAATCTGGGGATAAGCGGCAAATACCTGTCGCAGCCATTCCAGCCGTTGATCCAGGGAAAATAAATATTTTTTAGTGGTGTTGACACCTACTGCCACTACTATCTCGTCGAACAGTGGGAGCGCCCGTTTCACGAGGTCTACATGGCCGGTGGTGATGGGGTCGAACGAGCCCGGAAAAACTGCTATTTTCATAAAACTAAAAGTCTGTAAATTTGCTGCACAAACAATCTTTTAAATCGGAAAACATGCGTACAAAACAACTGTTACTCACTTTAACCCTTGTCCTTGGCTGCTTTGTGGCCGTTCATTCCCAATCCACCTATAAATCTGCAATTGGACTGCGGCTCGGTTATCCTGTCTCGGTGTCTTTCAAACAATTCATCAGCGACCAGGGCGCGATCGAAGCCTTTGCCGGATACCGCGGTTATGCTTCTTATGGTTGGTTTACCGGTGGGGCTACGTATCAGCACCACTTCCCCATTGGTTCCATTGAAGGTTTTAACTGGTATATCGGCGGAGGCGCTGCCGTCTTTTTCTGGAATTATGATCTGGACCTGGGCTATTCTTCCACTACGTTCGGTCTCCTGGCTGTCGGAGGGGTAGATTACAAATTTGCCAACATTCCGCTCAATCTATCAGCCGACATCATGCCGGCCATATTTATCGGAGGCGAGTACGCCAGCGGGTATAACAGGTTTCAGGCCGGCTTGGGCGCCTTGAGCGCGCGTTATACCTTCAGGTAATCTCAGGATTTTTTGTGCAAAAAGCGCCATCCCCAGTATCCGGGATGGCGCTTTTTTTGTAATGGATCATCAGGCGGGACCTTTCATGTCTTCCGCCTGAACCTTACGGTTTCGCCACCACCAGAATCCGATAGCTGCCACCAGCAGGTACGGCAGCGCAAGCATGTATAAAATTCCGGTGTTCAAACCCCGGCCGTCGGTACCGCCATTGGCGAGGTTCGACTCCGCCGACATCCGGCACATCGGGCATTGCGCCTGCAAGTCTGCGGGTATCAACCACAGGATCAGCAAAACCATCCCTAGCAACAAACCTGTTTTGGATATTTTTTTCATACGTAAAAGGTTATTATGTCAATACTGCCTGGCTCTGGAGACTAAACCCTCTAAACCTCATAAACCCTCTAAACCCTCTAAACCCTCTAAACCCCCATAAACCCTCATAAACCCTCTAAACCCCCATAAACCCACCTCAATAATACGGTTTCAGCATCAGGTAACAAACCGGCCCGGTGATCGCCACGTACAACCAAAGGGGAAATACCCAGCGGGCCATTTTACGATGGCGGGCATACTGACCGGTAAAAGCGCGGTTAAAGGTAAGCAAAATGAACGGCAGGATCGCGCCCGCCAGCACTACGTGTGTGATCAGGAAAAAAAAGTATACATACCGCATAAGACCCTCCCCCCCGTATCGCGTTTCCGGCGTAGTGAAATGATACAATACATAAGATAGCAGGAACAAGGCCGAACACGCGAGGGCCGCGTAAATGGAACGGCGATGGGCATCTACTTTTTTATTCCGGATAAAATAGTATGCCATCAGGAGAAACACCGCGGCTATTGCGTTCAGGGTCGCATGGAACGGGGGTAAAAAACTGAAATCGATACCCACGTCTATTTTTACCCGGCGCATCAGACCAACCAGGAGCAGCACGACGACGGAGACAATGTAAGCAATAACATTGAGCCGTTTTTCCAACTGCCGGTTTCCTTCTCCGGCAGAATCGTCAATCAATTCCCGCAACATATAAATCCGGATTTTTTACTTATTAGGAAGCAACAGCGCAATATGTTCCACCATACGGCCGATTTCTTTTTCATTCAGGGCGTTGTAATAGCGGCGTATTGTGCCCGACGTGTCGGACAACGCAAAGTATTCGGCATCCGGCCGGATACTGTTTTGCTGACAGTAAGCATCGTATCCATTGGCCAGGATAGTGTTCCACGAGCCCAGGCCGCCGGTCCAAACCCAATTGGCCAGGTCGGCCGACGGAAGCGTTTGGGCCATTGTTTTGAATTCGGCCGTACCGCCGTCCGCGATCATCACTATTCTGAAATAGTCTTCCGCCATTCCGGGCTTAAAGCCATATTGTTGCACCAGGTTTTCAGCAGTTTGTAAAATGGCCCGGTTTTCCAAAGTCAGATCGGGATTGGCACCAAAAAAGTGCAGGACACATACTTTGCCTTTCAGCATGTCCTCCTTTGTGCCATCTGCATAAATGACGGTTGCCTTTCTGATTTTACCATATTCTTTCAACTCGGCCTGCGCATCCATGCGCCATTTCAAGCCGCCCCGCAAATAAAACCAGGAACCGGCCGGCAGCACGACGAGGATAAGGAACAGCACCCCGAAAATAAATGCTTTGCGTTTCCCCGATACTTTTTCACCCATAGCAATCAAATAAATATATTGACAATCAACAAAAAAGGCGGGGTTTAGTTGCCCCGCCTCCGATTTTTTAACCTTGGTTTCGAGTCGAAATGCCGGGCAGCAGATAACCTTGCGGCTGATTCGCCGGCGCCGGTTTAACCAGTTCTTCATCCTTTTCTTTTATCTGCTCACGACGCGCGCCCCAGGAGCTGCCTTCCTGGAAAAAGGCAATAATCGCCCAAACCAGCAATGCGGTGGGCAATAAGACGCTGATAGCCAGACCTCGGACTTCATAAGCCATGTGCATAAAGAAGAAGATGATAAAGTAAGCTTTGTACAGCGAAAAGCCGATCATGAGCAGCATATACAGGTAGTGCCCGAATCCTTCGGTAAACCTAACGCTGTGAATCAGGTGCCCCTTTGCCAGCAATGCTATGAAAACTTCCACAATCGTGATAGCGCCAAGCAGCAACAGACCGCGAAAAACGAGCGCTTTTTGCTCTTCGTATGTTTGATGTCCAGCCATTTTTATATCAATGAGTTGGTGAGACAGTAAGATGCTTAAAAAGACAAGGTATTAAAGGAGATAAAATACGAGGAATACAAATACCCAAACCAGATCCACAAAGTGCCAGTAGAGGCCCATTTTTTCCACCATTTCATAGCCATTCCGCCGCGCGGCATACAGGCCGCCGGCAGCGTTGATCATGATGATAGCCAGGAACAGCACCCCGGAAAATACGTGGAAGCCGTGGAAGCCGGTGATAAAGAAAAACAAGGCGCCGAAGGCTTTTGGCCCCATCTCCGCTTCGCGTATTTGCCCGGCGTATGCGCCGGTCGTATATTTAATTTTAGTGCCCTCGTGCTCGATCATTTTTTCGCCCGGCTGGGAGGTATCGTGGAAAGCTAAGCCCTCGGCCTTGCCATCGTGGATATGCAGCAGGTAGCTTTCTCCTTTATGAAACTCCAGCGGCGCGCCGTCGGCGCGTTTAGCCTCGCTTCCATCGGGATTGAGATAAACCCCGTCGGCGATATGCCGGCCAAAAGGGTTTTGGCTGATGGTCATGTTTTCTTTGACAATCAGCGTCGTCCATTCGTAAGCCTGCGACCCCAGGAAGGTTGCTCCTCCCAAAATGGTCATCAGCATCCAGAATACAACGCCACGTTGATTTTCGCGGTGGCCTTCCTGGACGGCGCGCACCATGGTCACCGAACTGAAGATCAGGACGAATGTCATAAACGTCACGAAGATCAGCGGCCAGTGTGCCTTAACAAAGGGGAAAGACGCAAACACGAAATCCGGCTCCGGCCAGGTCGGCATACTAAAACGCAGGGCGCCATAAGCGATCAGAAATCCGGCGAAGGTAAACGCGTCGGATACCAGGAAATACCACATCATTAGTTTGCCGTAACTCGCCTTGAATGGCTCTTTGCCCCCTTCCCAGAGTCGGGCTTCATCCGAATGGTCGTGTTCGTGCATTTCGTGTGCGTGTGCAACAGATGTTTCTGCCATAATCAACAGTTATTGATAGCTAGTAGGAACGTTAAGTGTTTTCGTTTTTTCAGGATTGAATCATAAAGAATATCACTAAATATACCCAGAGCAGGTCTACAAAATGCCAGTATTGCACCACCAGCTCGAAGCGCAGTTTTCGGCGGGGCGTCGGTTTGAACGGGAGATAATAAGCATGCGCCAAAGCCACCACGAGCGCCGCGATGCCGCCCAGCACGTGCACGGCATGCAGCCCTGAAATCACAAAAACAAAAGAGCTTGAAGGATTTATCGTAAAAGTGGCGCCCATGGCATTCAGGGCATTCCAGCCCTGGTATTGCAACGCCACGAAAGTCAGGCCCAACGCCAGGGTAGCCAAAAGCAGCGCCTTATAGCGTTTTTCCAGACCGTTTTTAAAGCACCGGTACGACCAATGCAGCGTTGCGCTGCTGGCCAAAATAACCAGGGTATTGAGGAAAAATATATCCGGCAATTTGAATTCATACCAGTTACCTGCCGCACGGCGCACAATGTAGGCGCTGGTGAACGACCCGAACATCATAATGATCGTGGCTATGCCTATCCACAGCGCCAGTTTATGCTGGTGAATTTTATTTTGATTGTATTCAGAAACAACTGCACGCATAGCGTTGTACTCCTTTTTACTTTAAAATTTATCCAATAATAATACGATCAGCGACAGTGGCAAATGCAGGAAAGAAGCAAACATTTGCCGTCTGGCCGCTTCGCGCGAACAGGTTCGGTACAATTGCCAGCTCTTCCACGCAAAAAAACTATTCAGGGCAATCAGGGCAAGCGTGGCGACAGGGCCGCTAAAACCAAGCCAGTATCCCAGCAACGCGTTGGCCAGCATGGCAACACAAAACAAAAACGACAGGAATCCTGTAGTGGAATTTTTCTCGCCGTTACGCGACGGAAGCATAAAAAATCCGGCGCGTTTATAATCTTCATCAGCCAGCCAGGCAATTGCCCAATAGTGCGGAAATTGCCATAGAAACTGAATGGCAAACAACATCAGTGCCGCGGGCGTTATCACGCCATCCCAGGCGGTGCAACCAATGACCAGCGGCAGCGCGCCCGGAACCGCTCCAACCGCCACGGCCAGCGATGTCGAGCGTTTTAATGGCGTGTAGATGAACGCATAACTGATCAGCGAGAGCATCCCCAAAAAACCGGTCAGCGGATTGAACAGCGATAAAATGGACACTCCGAAAAGCGCCATCAGCCCCGCCAGCAACACCGCGTTCGAAACGCTCATACGTCCGGTGGCCACGGGGCGATTGGCCGTACGGGGCATTAAACGATCATAATCGCGTTCCAAAACTTCATTCAGCGCGTTCGAAGCGCCGGTAACCAGAAATCCGCCAATCGCCAGGAGTATAAACCCGACCCAATTTATCTGACCTGCCCCGGCGATGGCATAAGCCATCAGGGCAGAAAACAGAACCATAACAGACAATCTGAACTTCACCAGCAGGCCGAAGTCGGTCATTGCCTGCGACAAATTCGCCCAAATAGATATTTGTTGTGCCGGATTGCGCTCCATTATTTTAATCCTGATAAATCCTTATAAATTTTATAAACTGCTACAACCAATCACCGTCAGTGCCCAAAGTCATGTTCTCCTTCTTTTAACGGAATATATTGTGGGATAAACTCCTCACCGTCTTTACCATAGTCATAAGCCCAGCGCTGTGTCGTGGGAATATTGCCGGGCCAGTTGCCGTGGCCGGCGCGTATGGGCGTGGTCCATTCCAGGGTATTGGCGCCCCAGGGGTTTTTCTCCGTGAGCTTGCGGCCGCTGAAAATGGAATAGAAGAAGTTGATCACAAAAATGATCTGCAGAAAGAACACTACAATGGCTGCCACGGTAATGAATTTGTTCAGATCGTCGAAATGCCGGAAGGCATCGAAAGAGGCGCCGCCGTCGTAATAGCGGCGCGGCACGCCGGCTATCCCGGTATAGTGCATCGGCCAGAAAATGGCGTAAGCGCCGATCATGGTCCCCCAGAAATGGATTTTGCCCAGCGTTTCGTTCATAAAACGGCTAAACATTTTGGGGAACCAGTGATAGATGCCGGCGAACATACCGAAGAAGGCGGCGATACCCATCACAATGTGGAAGTGCGCCACCACGAAGTAGGTATCGTGCATTTGAATGTCTATGGCGGAGTTGCCGAGAAAAATACCCGTAAGGCCACCGGAAATAAACATCGAAACGAAGCCAAGCGCAAACAAACTGGCCGAATTGAACCGGAAATTAGACCCATAAACGGTTGATATCCAGTTGAATACCTTTACAGCAGAAGGCACGGCTATTATAAGCGTAAAGACTACGAAGAAATTACTGATAAAGGGATTCACCCCCGACATAAACATGTGGTGCGCCCAAACGATAAACGAAAGGAAGCCGATTGCCAGGATGGACAACACCATGGCGCGGTAGCCAAAAATTGGTTTCCGGGCATTCACGGAAAGCACCTCGGAAACAATACCCATGGCCGGGAGAATAATAATGTAAACTTCCGGATGGCCCAGGAACCAGAACAGGTGCTGAAATAAAATAGGACTTCCGCCAACGCGATCCAATATCTGGCCGCCGACAACGATTTCACTCAGATAGAACGAAGTGCCCATACTCCGGTCGAACATAAGCAACAATACGCCGGAAAGCAGCACCGGGAACGACAACACACCCAGAATGGCCGTAACCAAAAACGCCCAGATGGTGAGCGGGAGCCGCCACATGTTCATGCCTTTCGTACGAAGGTTCAGCACCGTGGTAACGTAGTTGATCCCTCCCAGGAGAGACGAAACGATAAACATGGCCATTGCGACGATCCACATGGTCATACCGCTTGCCGAACCGTCAGAAGCCTGGGGCAGGGCGCTCAATGGAGGATAAGCCGTCCAGCCGCCGGAAAATGGCCCCGTACTCAGGAACAATGAGAGGAACATCACCACACTGGCAATAAAGAAGAACCAGTAGGAGAATGCGTTCAGCAAGGGAGACGCCATATCGCGGGCGCCGACCTGGAGCGGAATGAGCAGGTTGGAAAAGGTACCGCTCAGGCCGGCCGTCAACACGAAAAATACCAGCACGGTACCGTGGATCGTCACCAGGGAATAATAAAACTCCGGATCCAGTTTGCCAATACCCGCATCATTCACCATGATCCATTTGCCAAGAATAGGCCTCAACCAAGCCATATCGGCCTCGGGGAAACCTAATTGGAGCCGGAACACGATAGACATAGCGGCGCCCATGATCGCCCAGAATATGCCGGTGATCAGAAATTGCCGGCTGATCATTTTGTGATCGGTACTAAAAATGTATGTCGTCAAAAAGTTTGACTGATACTTGTCGCCGTGATGATGTTCATGAAAATGATCATCCCAACCCAATTCCTGGGTGAGTTTTTCTTCCAACGTTTCAACGGCAGATACTGCGTGAGCCATAGCCAGAATTTTGTATAGTGGTAAACTTTCGTTGGGTTCGGTGTTTGACTGACGACTTTTGACTGACGACTTAAAACTTACGCGAGGCAAAAGCCCTGATTTAATATTGTTTATAAAATCGTAAACTCGGTTCTGCGGTTTTTCGCGCGGTTTGCGTCGCTGTCGTTCGGCGCCAGCGGTTTGGTGTCGCCGTATCCGGCTGCCCGCAAGCGGGCAGCATCGATGCCCCGGTCGGTCAGGTATTTAACCACCGCCGCGGCCCGTTGCTGGGAAAGAGCGAGATTTTCCGCCGGATCGCCTGTGTTGTCGGTATGGCCGCCAACTAATATCCGCATATCCGGGTAAGCATTCAGCGCCGTCACCAGGTTGTCCAGTTCGTAGCGGCTGTCTGCCGTCAGGGAGGCAGCGCCGGTTTCGAAGTTGATATAGTTCAGGGTCAGCGTTTTGTCAGCCGCGTTGGCAGATTCTACGGCAGTTTTAATACTTTCGCTGAATGCTTTGGCGCGTTGCTGCACTTCCATATCCAGCACTTTCCCTTTGTTGGGATCGTCTTCCTTGCCGCGAATCTGGGTGAGGTAGAAGGATTCCTGCTGTTTATACCAGGCATCGAATTCTTCCTGCGGGACGATACGGAAGATACGGCGCATGGAATAGTGTCCTTTACCGCACAATTCGGCGCAGGCCAGTTCGTATTCAAACTTTTCCCAACGTTTCGGGCCGGTCGGATCGGCCGGATCGAACGGTTGATTGTATTCCGGGTATTTTCGCAGTTCATTCCGGTATTCTGCCGTTGTTTTTTCCGGAGTAAACACGAAATAAGTCGGCATACCTGGTACGGCGTCCATTTTAACCCGGAAATGCGGCAGATAAAAGTTATGCAGCACGTCTTTTGCAATAATACGCACGCGCACTTTTTTGCCTTTGGGCAAATACAACTCCTGGCCGGGAACTACGTCGTCCCAGTTTTTGGGATCGGTAAAATCCTGGCCGATCTGGTTGCCCGCGGTCGTCAGTTTGTAGTCGCGCGCGCCCAGTTTGCCGTCGGGGCCGGGGTAACGGATCATCCAGTTGAATTGCTGGGCGGTCGCCTCAATTTCGATGTAATCTTCATTACTGCCCACGTCGGCCATAACCGTGTTCCAGGCATTCAGGCCCCGTACCACCAGGAGGGTCATCACCACTGCCGGCACGGCCGTCCAGATCACCTCCAGGCGGTTGTCGTGCGCAATGAATTGAGCCTTGCGATTTTCGCTCCACCGGAATTTGTAGGCAAACCAAAACAAGGCAACTGTCGTGATCACGAATACGATACCCGTGAAAATCAGGGTAAGATTGAACATGCCGTCCAGTTCTTTCCCGTGGGCCGAAGCGGCTTCGTGGGGGCCATAACCAAGCATTACGTTTTTGTAATGCCATGCCGACCAGATGGTTCCGACCAGAAATACCACCATAAAACCGACCGACAGCCATCCGTTCCATTTGCTGCTGTCGCGCATCACCTCGCGCTCGCCTTTGATTTGCGCGGTCAGTTCCGTGACTTTGCCGATCTGGACCAGAACGACCGTTATCAGGATGATACAGAGAATTATAATAAGCGCTGTCATCACAATTTTTTTTCTGTCAAACTCAAAATTAGGCGGTTTGTTCGGGATCCGGTTCTTGAGTAGGGTTTACTTAAAACGGTTCTAAATTAGACTTTTAATGCCCGTGGCCGTCGCCATGACCATCATCGCCTTCGCCCTCGATATAGGCGCCTGTGGAGTGATGCAGGCTTTCTTCGAGGAAAGGATCTTTGAGTGGCAGCAAAGGCGCGCGTTCCAGCTGGCGGTAGAAAAAGAACAGGAACAGGCTGAGAAAGCCGATCATGACGCCTATTTCCTGCAGGCCGGGAATAGTGAAGCCCATTTTAAACCCTGTTGGGCCGTGATGGGCTGCCGCTCCATGTTCGTCGCCATGGCCGCCTTCGCCATGTTCAGCAGCGCCGTGGCTTTCAGCAGTGGCCGCGGCATGTGTTGTTTCGGCAGCATGCGCGTGTTCTTCTGTTGCCGCGGGTTGTGCCGCGGAACTCAGGGGGGCAGCCTCATGCGAGGTATGATGTTTGCCTTCCGAAATTTCTTTTGCCTCGAATGCCGCGATACGGGCGCCCGGCTTGATCATGTAGAAAAAGTCCCACCAGTGGCCAAAGAAAACGATCAGGCTGACAAAGAACAGGGTGCCGTATTTGCGTTTCGTATCGTTGCGCATCAGGATAAGGAACGGCGTCACGAAGTTCAGCAGCAGGTTGCCCCAAAACAATACGGGGTACTCGTTCATCCGCTGTTTGAAATAGATCGTTTCCTCCCCGATGTTGGCGTACCAGATCAGCATGAACTGGTCGAACCAGAGATACGTCCAAAATACGCTGATGCCGAAGAGGTATTTCCCCAGATCATGCAAATGATCCCGTGTCACGTATTCCAGGTAGCCTTTAGACTGGAGGTAAATAACGATCATGATCATCAGGGACAAGCCTCCCAGGAACATCGAGATAGTAGAATACCAGGCAAACATGGTGCTGTACCAGTGGGGGTCGATCGACATGATGGCTTCCCACAGAAACACCGTACTGAGAAATCCGCCAAGAGGCAAAAACGAAGCCGCCCATTTGCGTTCTTTCTTATAATAATCGAACGAAGCCGTCTCGTGTTCGTCCTGCCGCAAGGAGTTTTGGCGCAACTTGTAAGCCCATAAATACCAAATGGCAAGGAAGCCCAACACGCCAATGGTGTAGAAGAACGGGCTGAGGAATCCCGCTTTGCCGGCAATTATCCGGTCGTACAACGGGCTGTTCGGGTCGGTCAGGCCATCGGTTGTCCAGTGATACAATTCAAAGTGCGGGATGACGCCCCACACGCCGGCTGCCACTACCAGCAACAGGAAAATTCCGACCAGCATAAACTGGCTCATCGCTTCCCATACGCGCTTGATCGCCGCAATCCATCCGGCAAAAGCGGTGATCTGTGCGCACAGAAAAAACATGGCTGTAAAGGCGATACCGGTAAAATAGACCGAGTTGTGCAGGTAGTTCGTCCAGAAACGGGTATTATACTCGTCATCGCCAACGAGCGACAGCAGGAGGCACACCAACCCAAGCGCCATACCGATGATCAGGTTGCGCTTTAGTTTGCCATCAAATACGAATTGCGTATTCAGATTCATATCGTAGGGCCGGCGTTAACGCCGGAAGTTTTGATGTTTTATTTTTACTTTGCCTGGAGCGCGCGGATATAACTGATCACCTGCCAGCGCTCTTCGAAAGAAAGTTTGTCGGCGTATCCGCCCATGACGTTTTTACCATACATGATGGCGAAGTAGAACCGGCCGTCACCGGCGGCTTTCATATCGTCGGCCAGCAGGTTTTTAGGTTGGGCGGGGTATTTGGTATCCGGCATCGATACCAGCCAACCCTGTCCGTCGCCTTTTTCACCGTGGCAAATCCCACAATAAATATCGTACAGCGGCTTTGCTTTTTCCAGGTCTTCTTTAGTGGCAGGAAAAGGATTTACGGTCATTTCCTGTTCACAACGGAGACGGTCTTCTTCCGTGTTTTCGTAATAGAAAGGCGCCTGGCCGTTTACCGGGGCCGCGACGGCATTCGAAGCATTTTTTCCCCGGACGGCGTCCAGTGCTGCCGGCCCGTCATAATACACGGCCGTGTAGCCGCGCGGCACAGTTCCTGCTACTTTACCCATCGGTTGCGACAAGTCGGCCCGCTTGAATTGATTGTCTTTTTCCCAGTTATTCCAATGATAGTCATTGTAGAGGTTGGCCTCGTAACTAACGGGGTGGGACATATCGGGAAAATACTCATGGCCGGTTTTGTTCTTTCCTGCCGGGGAACACAGCGAAAACAGCCAGGCGAACAAGGCAACTCCAAGGATAGCGCCAATTGCGTATTTCATATATTGTCGTGGTTCGTTTTTGTTAGATAGTTTTCACGTGCACTTCGGCGGCGTTGGTTTTGCTGAAAAAAGTCTTCAGGCCATTCACTTCGTTTTCGGCGGTTTCCGTGACATCGAAGGCCAGGCAAAACTTGTCGTCGGTGATGCGGTTATCCAGTATTTTGGCCTTCACGCCGGGCCACATCCCGCAAATCGTATAAAAAGTGATGGTCATACCCCAAGCGGCAAACAATACCGTCATCTCGAAGGTGATCGGGATATACGACGGTACCGGCCAATATGGCTTGCCGCCAAACACGATCGGCCAGTCGTTGACCACCGCCCACGACATGAAACCGAAGCCGAATAACGCGCCGATGGCGCCATAGATAAAGCCTAGGTAATGCAACCGGCTTTCCTTCAAACCCAGTATCGGATCAAGACCGTGTACCGGAAATGGCGTGAACACGTCCATGATGTCCAAATGGTCCTTGTGAGCCGTTTTGATGGCGCCTTTCAGGTCTTCTTCGTCGGTATAAAGTCCGTAAAGAACTTTTTTGCTTGCTTCAGCCATTTTATATGGAGCGTTTTGAATCCTGATTTAAAATTAAAGGTTGTTCAGCGTTAAAGTTTAGTGCTCATCCGTTTGCTCGCCTTTCACTTTATGAGCCGGGGTATGATGCGTGTGCGCTTTGGCATTTGGCCCGATAAACTGATCTCCGGCTACTTTCAGGATTGCCTTGATCTCGGCGACCGCCACAACGGGCGCCACACGGGTAAAGATGAGGTAACAGAAGAAGAAAAGACCGATCGTGCCGGCAAACAGCGAAATTTCCACCCAGCTGGGGCTGTAGTAGCTCCAGGAAGAGGGCAGGTAATCGCGGGCCAGGGTGGTGGCGATAATCACGAAACGTTCGAACCACATCCCGATATTCACCACGATGGACAGGAAAAACGTCCACCAGATACTGCGGCGGATCTTTCTGGACCAGAACAACTGCGGGCTCACCACATTACAGAACATCATGCCGAAGTACGACCACCAGTAAATACCGAACACCCGGTTATAAAAAGCAAATTGTTCGTAGATATATCCGGAATACCAGGCTATGAACAACTCCGTCAGGTATGCCACGCCGACAATCGTACCGGTAAGCACGATCACCTTGTTCATGGAGTCGATGTGGTTGATTGTGATGTATTCCTCTAATTTCAACACTTTCCTGGTAAGCACCATGAGTGTTTGTACCATGGCAAAACCGGAGAATATGGCGCCCGCCACAAAGTAAGGCGGGAAAATGGTGGTATGCCAGCCCGGAATAACGGAAGTGGCGAAGTCGAAGGATACGATAGTATGCACCGAAAGTACCAGCGGGGTGGAAATACCGGCCAATACCAGCGAAAGGGCTTCGTGGCGTTGCCAGTGTTTGGCGCTGCCCGTCCAGCCAAAAGAGAATATTTCGTACATCTTGCGGCGGAAGCCCGCGGCGCGGTCGCGCACGGTGGCCAGATCGGGCACCAGACCCGTGTACCAGAACAACAGCGACACCGAGAAGTACGTCGAAATAGCGAACACGTCCCAGAGCAGGGGGGAGTTAAAGTTCGGCCACAGTGGTCCGCGGGTATTCGGGAAGGGGAAGATAAAGAAGCCGAGCCAGAGGCGTCCCATGTGGATGAGGGGGAATTGGCCGGCGCAAATCACGGCGAAGATCGTCATGGCTTCCGCCGCGCGGTTTACGCCGGTGCGCCAGCGCTGGCGGAACAGCAAAAGGATGGCCGAGATCAGCGTACCGGCGTGACCGATACCGATCCACCAAACGAAGTTGGTAATGTCCCAGCCCCAGTTGATGGTGCGGTTCAGGTTCCAGGAACCGATACCTTTCCATATCGTCCAGCAAACGGCAAAAACGTAAAGGCCGAGAAATGCCGCTGCCACCGTAAAAGCAATGATCCATTCGCGGGAGGGCGCTTTTTCGGTAGGAACACTCAAATCCTCCGTGATGTTGTGGTAGGATTTGTTTCCTTCAATGAGTACGTGCCTGACAGGCGCTACAGGTTGAGACATATTTTAAGAAAGTGCTTCGTTTGCGTTGCGGATTTTAGCGGAATATTGTACGCCGGGGCGGGTATTGACTTCTTCCAGAACTTTGTAAGTGAGGGCTTCCGTTGCTTTTCCTGCCTTATTGACCTGACTGTCGGGATCGTTCAGGTTGCCGAAAACGATAGCGCCCGTGGGGCAGGCCGTTTGGCAGGCCGTGCGCACGTCGTTGTCCAGTACGGCGCGATTTTCGCGTTTGGCCGTCAGTTTGCCCTCCTGGATACGTTGTACGCAGAAGGAGCATTTTTCGATGACGCCGCGGGTACGCACCGTTACATCGGGGTTGAGCACCATACGCACGAGGTTGTCGGCGTAGTACGGTTTGTCTTCGCCCTCCACCCAAAATACACGCTCTTCGTTGGCCGGCCATACGTCGGCGGTAGTGTAATCAAGCCAGTTGAACCGGCGTACTTTGTAGGGGCAGTTGTTGGCGCAATAGCGGGTGCCGATGCAACGGTTGTACGCCATCTGGTTGATACCTTCCATGGAGTGGTTGGTGGCGTTCACCGGACACACGTTTTCGCAGGGGGCGTTGTCGCAGTGCTGGCACATCATCGGTTGATACACCACTTTCGGGTTTTCCAGATCGCCGTAGAAGTAGCGGTCGATGCGCAGCCAGGTCATTTCGTGGTGGCGGTTCACTTCTGCTTTGCCCACCACCGGCACGTTATTTTCACTGACGCAGGCGACCTGGCAGGCGCCGCAGCCGATGCAGGAATTCAGGTCGATGTACATGCCCCATTTCAGGCCGGTTCCGTAATAATCGGTCCGGTCGGGATACAGGGTTTGCTGATTCAGGTGCTCTGCTTCTTCGTGGAATTCGGCCATTTTTTCAGCCAGTTCCGGCAGCGCGTTCAGGTTGGTCTGGAAGATGACGGAACGGTCGGTCAATGCACCCTGAAAACCTTTCCAGCCGAGCGCTTTTTCGTCGGCATTGATCATTTTACCTTCTTCCTTGCCCATAGCCTGTACCCCCATGGTGTGGTGGTGCTGAACACAGGCGAAGTGTTTGTCTTTTTCCCCGGTTACGGCAACTTTGGCCTCATTTGCATAATACTGTATCAGGCCGCCCTGAATAGGAAGCCATGGGTTCACGTTTAAACCATAACCGACGCCGCAACCACCCGTTTCGCGACCGCCGCCGAGGGCGATGGCCAGGGTACCGGGCGCCAGGCCGAAGGTGCGTACCACTGTGCAGGTCAGCTTTTGGCCTTTCACCTCCACTTCCACGTTGTCGCCGTCGTTGAGGCCTTTCCAGCCGTTGATGTTATTCACGCCGTCCCACTCCACCGGAATATTGAGGTAGTTGCCCCAAACGGTGCGGTTCACAGGATCGGGCATTTCCTGCAACCAGGGGTTATGGGCATACTGGCCGTTGCCGATATTTACGGTTTCAAAGACAGCCAGTTCAAGTTCGGCAGAGCCCGGCTGGGAAACAGAACCGGAATTGAGCGAAATACCGGCGTTGAAACTCACCGTGCGCGGGGTGGCCGGCGCCTCAAACACGCCGTCGTGCAGGCTCATATCCCAAAAAGCTGCGGGCGTGGCATATTTCGATTGTTTGGCAAACATTTCGCTTGCCCAGGTTGATTTCAGGTATTGATAATACGGCTGCTCGTCCTGCCGGTTCAGATTTTGGCTGTTGGCCCATTCGAGCAGGGAATGTTCCGCCTGACGGGTATCGAACAAGGGAGCGATCGTCGGTTGCTGGAGGCTGAAGTGGCCGGTTTTAGGTTCGGCGTCGCCCCAGGCTTCCAGCGGATGATGCGCCGGCGCCGCGTGTGTGCACAGCGCGGTGGTTTCATCCAGGTGTCCGGAAAAAGAAATGCGGGTATTGACTTTTTCAAATGCCGATTTGAATTCGGCGGCATTCGGCAGTTCGTAGGCCGGGTTGGCGCCCCAAACGATGGCCATGGCCACCTGTCCTCCATTCATCTCCCCGATCAGGCGGGCCATTTCCACTTCATTGCCCTGACGCAGATTGTTCAGTACGCTGAAGTCTACCGTGGCATTGATATTGCCGAGCAGGTCGTTGATCTTGTTGACGATCACCTGCTCCATTACATTATTGGAGCCGCTTACGACCAGCGATTTGCCGCGGGCCTGCACCAGTTCGGCAGCCACTTTTTTCAACGCGGTTTTCGCCTTGTCGTTCAGCGCCGGGCCGCCGATGCCGGAAGCGCCGGTCAGAGCTGCCACTTCGTTGTACAAGGCGCAAATCGCGGCGCCCTGCTCGCTGGGTTTCACCAGAATACGGTTATCGGCATTGGAACCGGTGAGCGACATATGGCTTTCCACCTGGTAGTGGCGCGACATGGCAGCCCCTTTCAGCGATTTGATGCGGCGTTTGGCGGCATAGTCGCGGGCATATTCGATAGGGCTGATCCAGGTGCCCAGGAAATCGGCGCCAAAGGATACGATCACATCGGCTTCGCCAAATTTATAAGAGGGTATGCCCCGTACGCCAAAGCATTGTTCGTTGGCGGCCAGCAAGGCCGCGCTTGACACGGGGTCGTAGGTGACTACTTTGACACGGTTGGGATAAGCGGCAGTGAATTCAGCCAACGCTTTTTTAGCCGTCGGGCTGATAATGGTATTGGTAATGAACCGGACATTGCCGCCCAATTGCAACTGGCCTTTAATTTTGTTGTCCAGATCGGCCCAGCCCAGTTTTTTTACTTCACCGTTTTCAATCGTGCCGGCATTTTGAATACGACGGCTATCGTACAGGCTGAGCACCATGGCCTGGGCGCGGGCGGAAGTACCGCCGGCCGTTACGCTGCTGAGCGTATTGCCTTCGACTTTGATGGGGCGGCCTTCGCGCGTTTTTACCAGAATGGAGCAATAATCGCCGCCATTGACGAAGGAAGAGGCAAAGTAGTTGGCCACACCCGGTACGATTTCATCCGGCTTCGTGACGTATGGAATAGCCCTTTTAACCGGAATTTCACAGGAAGCCGCCAGCGTAGCCGCTCCAAGGCCGAAGCCCATCAGTTTGAGAAAATCGCGACGGGAGGCCGCCCACTTGCCGTCGGTTTCGGCAATGTTCTCCACGGAAAATTCATTTTCAGCCGATTGCAGGAAGGATTCCTCCCGGGTTAAATCTTCGGTGCTGACCCAAATACCGTTATTCATTGAGTGAATGAGTGAATGAGTGATTTGTGTCATTGAGCGATTGAGTGATTGAGTGATTGAGTGATTAAATCACTCAATC
>CALEYM010000849.1 GCA_937926185.1 uncultured Bacteroidota bacterium
GTGGGTAATCGATAGCCCTCTAAACCCTCTAAACCCCTCATAAACCCTCATAAACCCTCATAAACCCTCATACCCCCCCCTACTTCACCCTTTTCATCAACTCTTCCCGCGACAAGGGGATCATCCTGCCCGCCGGTTTCCCGTTCCGGTACGTGATCACCTTCAGGGTGACGGGGCCTTCCGGGATTTCTATGGGTTGGGTGTATTGCGGCGTAAAAGCATCGGGCAGGGTTTCATCCAGGGTGTAGAAGATGTCCAGATCTTTAATTTCGGTGTTGATGTGGGCCATGAGTTTTCCGCCGGTCATCGAAGCGGTGACGATGGCGTCGTAGGCGCTGCGGGCGTAATTGCAGCCGGCAAAATCGGCCCGTTCAAAATGGCGTTCCATACGCCGGATAAAGGCGTCCCAGTTTTTGCTGTCTTTCGGGCTCCAGTAAATGTCGGCGGCGGCCCAGGCGCGCGGGAACGACAGGTATTCCGCCATGCGGAAGGTTGGCGCCTTCTCCGTCCAGAGGTTGACCTGTCCGCCGAGGATGTATTGCGGGTCGATGCCTTCCGGCATAGGGTCGAACTCATATAGTTTACTCAGCCGCACGCGTTTGTAGGAGGTCTGATCGGGTTCGACGAGCGGGTCGCCCTGCAGCAGGTCGATGTACACGTAGTCGTTGGGCGACATGACGACCTCGTGGCCGAGCCGGGCCGCTTCGATGCCGCCTTTCAGCCCCTGCCAACTCATCACGGCTGCCCCGGGGGCGAGTCCTCCTTCGAGTATTTCATCCCAGCCGATCATCTTTTTGCCTTTTGCCCGCAGGATCTGTTCCACGCGTTTCATAAAGTAGCTCTGCAATTCGTGGCCGGTTTTGATGCCTTCGCGTTGCATCAGCGCCTGGCAGCCGGGGTCTTTTTCCCAGTATCCGGTATAGCACTCGTCGCCGCCGACGTGGATGTAGGGGTGGGGGAATAATTCCGCCACTTCGGTGAAGACTTTATCCAGAAACAAGTACACCTGTTCGTTGGAAGGATTGAGCGAGTTGTCGATCAGCATTTTAAACGTGCCGTCGTCATACCATTCGGCAAAGGTGCTGCCGGGATTGACGCGGATGCTGGTATCTTTGGTGCAGCAAAGTTCGGGGTAAGCCGCGATAGCTGCCATGCTGTGCCCCGGCACGTCGATTTCGGGCAACACGGAAATATGCCGTTCGGCGGCGTAGGCGATGATCTCGCGAATGTCGTCGTGGGTGTAAAAGCCGCAATCGATGGCCGGTTCGCCGGGTCTGGGCGGATCGAGAAGGCCCCATTTGCCATAACGTTTGACGCGGCAGGCGCCCACTTCCGTCAGTTTGGGCAACGATTTGATCTCGATGCGCCAGCCCTGGTCGTCGGTCAGGTGCCAGTGGAATACATTGTACTTATAGCGGGCGATCCGGTCGATGTAGCGTTTTACTTCTTCTTTGGTGAAAAAATGGCGGCTTACGTCGAGCATGACGCCGCGCCAGGCAAAGCGCGGATAGTCGGTGATACGCACCGCCGGGACGCTCCAGACGCTTTTTCTGACGCGGGTTGCGCTTTCCATTTCCGGCGGGAACAGTTGCAGCAGCGTTTGAGCGCCGTAAAACAAACCGGCCGGTTCGTTGGCCGCCAGGCGTACGCCCTGGGCCGTCACCTCGAGGGTGTAACCTTCTTTTCCAAGCGTTGCGTTGGGTTGTGCGTACAGCCGCAGTTGTATTTGTCCCTGCCGCTGAACTTTCACCCGATACCCGGTGGGTGCGGCGAGCCGGGCTGCCAGCATATCGGCCACGGGTTTGGCGGCCGTTTGGCCGTATCCGATGACGGTTTGAGCGCTCAGCCGGAAACTGCCTTTCAGGGGTTGCAGCGAAACGGGCTGGGGGATGACGGCAAAATTTTGGGAAGTCAGGGAGGTTACAAGGGAGAGGAAAATGAGGAGCGAAATAAGTTTACGCATGATATGATATCTGAGATTTTTTTGCAAATTGAATATCTCTCTCCCTCATGTTAAGGATAACTCCTGTTCCAGCGCCTCAAAAAATTGCTTCGACAACATATTTGCCACGGGCGTAACCACCCGCCCACCCATGGTGGCCAGCATACCCGACAGTTTCACGTCGCCTTCGAAGCTGACTTCCGTCTGGCTGTCCGAGAGGGCTTTCATGTGCAGGCGTACCACGGCGTTGGCGTTGCCGATCTTGCTGTTTTGCTGGATTTCGAGCGTGAAATGCTCCGGCTCCTTTCGGTCGGAAATTTTCAGGTTGCCGGAAAAAGCGCCGCCCACCGGGCCGAATTTCACTTCGGCCACGGCTTTGAAGTTATCCGCGTCTATTCTTTCCAGGCTGGTGATACCGGGCGTCACACGGGCAAGGGTATCGGGATCCATGAGCATGTTCCAAACGGTTTGAGCAGGGGCGTTTACAGTATACGTGCCGTTGAGTGTCATGTTATGTAGTTGGGTGGAAGATCAATGACTAATGACCAATTGTTTTCTTTCCTCGGCCCGCGCGGGGTCCATAAACAATTCAGGGTCCTGGTCGAAAGCTTTTTTGCAGCCGTCGCAGCAGAAGTAAACCGGATCGCCCTTGTATTCGATGATGTATTTGGCCATGCCGCGCGATATAGGCATGCCGCATACCGGGTTGGTGATCTCCATGGGGTAATTGTCAGGCAAGGCGCTGGCCGCTGACGGCGCTGCTTCCGGGAGGGGCGCTGTTTCGAAGTTCAAATAAGATATATCGCGGGTACGGTATTCCTGAATAATTTCGGCCAGGATGCTGATCGCCACTTCTTCGGGCGTTTTGCCGTTGATATCGAGGCCCACAGGGGCGTGCACAGCGTCGAGTTTTTCGGCTGGGATACCTTTCGCTTCGAGCCCGGAGCGCAGGGTGGCCCATTTTTTACGGCTGCCTACAAAACCCACGTAGCGGCTAATGACCGAGAGCGCGGCTTCGAGGGCTTGTTCGTCGCGGTCGCCCTGGGTGGCCACCACCAGGAACGTACGGGCGTCGGGCGCCAGGCCGGAAAAATCGAACCCGGCGCGGCACTGGTCGGCTTCGGGGAAAGCGCCCGGCGCGGCGTCTTCGTTCATAATGGTCAGGCGGTAGTCGGCCGCTTTGGCCATTTTGAGCAGGGCGCGGCCAATAACGGATTTGCCGAGGATGACCAGGTGTGGGCGGGGCATCACCGGTTCGATGTACAGATCGACCGCGCCGCCGCTATGGCAGGTCATTTTGTATTCCTTGATGCCGGGCGGCGCATCGGGTTGCGGCGTGGGGCTCACCCGCACGATGCGGGGTTTGCCGTCCAGCAGGGCTTCTTTCACCTCTTTCAACACGATGGAATACACGCAACCTCCGCCGATCCAGCCTTCCAGCACGCCGCGCTGCCCGAAAATGGCCTTGTCGCCCGTTTTGCCCGAGCTGGGCGCTTCGTTGCGCACCACGGTGACGGCGGCAAAGGGCTCGCCGCGGGATTTGAGCTCGGCGGCGGTGGAAAAGAAGTCGTTATTCATATTCCGTGTGGTTTAGACTTTCCAAGTTTCAAAAACTTGGAAAGTCTGTTATTCTCTCCCAATCAAACATTTACCAACAGATTTTCCAGTTCCAGCAGGCTTTCGAGGTTGTGCGCCGGGCGGAACGCATCCACGTGCGGCAGGGCTTCGCGCATCCCGCGCGCCTCGGGCGCATAGCCGGCCATCCCTTTGAGGGGGTTCAACCAGATGAGCCGTTTGGTGCGTCGGCCGATCTTTTGTATCTCCCTGTCGAGCAAACCGGCCTCCCCGGTGTCGAGCCCGTCGCTGAGGATGATGACGCAGCTGCTGCGCGACAGGAGGCGTTTGGCATAGTCGTCGTTGAACGCGCGGAAACATTCGCCGATACGGGTGCCACTTGACCAGTTGTCGGTATGCAGCGACAGTTGTTGTAACGTATTTTCGAGGCCCCCGGTTTTCAGTTGAGCCGTAATTCGGCGCAAATGCGTGCTGAAAACAAAAGATTCCACTGCTTCAAAGTAGGATTGCAGGGCCCAAACGAAACGCAGCAGGAAAAAACTGTACTTGTCCATGGAACCGCTCACGTCGAGCAGCACCACCATGCGCAGTTTTTTTGGCCGCCGCCCGCGAAACGCCAGTCGCAGGGGTTCGCCGCCCTGACCGAGGCTGGCCCGGATAGTACGGCGCAGATCCACCCGGCCCTGGCGAGCGTTTTGCAGGCGGCGGCGTTTGAGTCGTCTGAGCATTTCGCGCCAAAGCCGTGCGGCCAGCTCTTCGAGCAATGTGGCGTCCATTTCGCTTACCTTGCTGAAATCCGTTCGGCGCAGGCGTATGGCGGCGTTGGCGCCGGCCACGGTTTTGCTGTCTTGTTCTTCCTGTTGTTTCTGGTTCTCCTTGCCCCACATTGTGAGTACGCTCTGCTGTTTGGGCAGATTCTTTTCGTCCCTGATCTGCACGGCAAACTGCCCGCGTTCATCATCGGGCTCCGTTTCCCAATATACTTTAAACGCGCGGTCGAACACGGGCAAGTCCTCCGGGCAAGAGCAAAACAAAGCCCTCAGCGTATAATAAAATACCGCCTTGTCCTGAAAAACGCCCAGATCGAAAGCCCGCAACGCGCTCAGTGTTTCCTCAATACCCACGTTCAGCCCTTTGCGACGGGCGTATTGCGCAAAGCCTGTGATGGCCGCGGCAAGGGTGGGCGGGGCGTGCGGAAACGGGTAACGCATGGTTGCGCGTTAGTTTTATTTACATATTTAATTTATCCTACATGGTTTTGAGGTGTCGCCTGCTCGCGCCTCGCAGACGACACCTCGAAAACCGGCCTCCCGACGCACCGGGAATGGCTGGTCATTTTACCGCTTTATCAACTTCAATGCCGCGGCATCCCCGTTCAGGAGCAAACGAACAATGTATGTGCCAGCAGGCATTCCCAACAGGTTCAGATCAATCTGGTTTTCCCCTTCCGTTACCGGCCATTGGCGGCTTGTAACGGCGCGGCCCAGCAGGTCGGTAACGACCACGCTGGCCGGTCCGGATTGTGCGGCGCTGAACGACAAACGCACCGCATCGGTAGCCGGGTTGGGCGCTATTGTAAGTTGCAGCCGGTTCGCGGCGACTTCACCGGCATCCACCATGAGGCTGCGGGAGCCGTTGGCAAACCATACGCCCCAGTTGCGGTTCTGAATAAACAGGGCGGCGTTGCCCAGACCGGTAATTTTATCCGAAGCGATACCCCGCCAGTAGATATTGGTGGTGTTGCCAAACGGCCGTTCAAAGATCAGCGCGTCATCTTCCCGGGTGTATGAGGGCCAGGCCAGGGCGCCGTTGTTGGCGACCAGGTAATTCACGTCGCCGGTTTCAGTATTGGCGCCGAGCACGTCGTAGCGGTTGTTCAGGTCGTCGATAAAGTCGAAGGCAATGATATACGGCGAATTTTTAGCAAAAGTGGGATTGCCCACGCTGGACCGTTCCGGTAAGCCGTTGAACAGTTTGGAAATAAACACCTGGTTACCGGAAACAACCTCGCCGTTTTCGCGGAACTTCAAAAATCCGATGTCCCAATAGCTGATATCTTCTCCCTGGCTGCTGCTCAATTCATTGAAGGCGTCGTACATCAGGTATTCGCCGGAATAATCGAATTCCAGCACGTCGGCGTATTGTACTTCGCCGGTGGTCTGCGGGGTTTCAGAGTAAGTGGGGTTGTAGAGGAAAAAGGTGTAGGGGGAAAAGGGATTGACGACTTCAAAAATATAAATCCGGTTGTCGCCCACCTGGCTCAAGGCTGCCAGGTATTGGCCGTCTTTGGAAATGGCGACGCTTCTCCATTCGGGATCGAGGCTGAGTTCGTAAGCCTGGAACAAAATGGAGTCGTTGACGTAGGTCAGGTCCATGCCGATGATATGCCCTTCGCCGTTGACAAAAACGACCTGCCGGCCGTCGTCGGTCACGCTGGGGCGGCTGGCTATGCCGCCGTTATAAATGGTGCCCAGCACGGTGCCGTCGCCGATGGCCAGTTGTACGTTATCGAGGTCGTTGGTGGCGCACAGGATCAGGTCGTCGCCGGGGTTCACGGCCAGGTCGCCGAGGTAATTGCCCCCTTCGTTGCCTACGATACCGACCGCGGTGAACGCGGCGGCGGCGGCATTGGCCACCGTGTTGCCGTACAGGTCGTTGGCAGCCTGGATAACGGCCAGGCGGCAGTCGACAAACTGACTGGATTTGACAAGGTAGTCGCGCAGGGCTTTGTAGTACACTTTTTCAGCTTTGTCGATCCCTACGGCGGCGTTGGTGGCAAACAGGTAGAACGCCCGGTTCGGGATGCCGCTGTTGACGTGTACGCCGCCGTTGTCCTGCGGGCCGGTGACCTGCTCGTTGACGTGGTTGGGCTGAGCGGGGAAGCCGTTGTGGGGTTCCTGCATATCGCGCAGGCAATTATTGGGCGTAACGCCGGCTTTCACCACGTCTTCTCCGATTTTCCAGTCGTTCCGGTCGATACACACGGCAAACACGTCGGCGAAAGATTCGTTGAGCGCGCCGCTTTCGTATTGGTATTCCAGGTTGGCTGTTTTTTCGATGACGCCGTGGGTCATTTCATGGCCGCCCACGTCGAGGCCTCGGGCCAGTTCGTTGAACAGCGTTTTGCCGCTGCCGTACCACATGGCCGCCCCGTTCCAGAAGGCGTTGTCCATGCCGGTGCCGTTGCTGGCCGACACGTTGATAAAGGAAATGATGTTGCCGCCGACGTTGTCGATGGAATTGCGGCCATGCGTGATGCGGTAATATTCGTAGCTTTGAATAGCGTTCCAGTGCGCGCTGACGGCGTTTTTATTGGAAAATGTTTGCGTAGCCGATTTGACGAAGTCGTAGTCGAAAGTGTTTTGTACTTCCGGCGATGTGTTTTTGGCGTCCAGCGTCACAATGGCGCCCACTGGCGAGCCGGGCATCTGCGAACCGTTGCTGTTGAACATCGGGCGGCCCGCATCCTCGAGGTAAATGGTGCTGCCGCTCATCCAGGCGCCGAAACTGCGGTTCTGGTTGAACAGATCAAGTCCGGAAGCGGGTACGGGGCCATCCACGCAGGCTTCCCCGGCGGCCGGTTCAACTGCCCCCTGCCCATTGCCTGCTGTATACTGCCCACCTCCTGTTGCCGGGTGAATCTCACAGGTATGATCGAAATGATGGATAATTTCACCCGTCAGGGCATCCACGAAAAACACTTCGCGGCGCAGCAGGTTGGGGTAAAAAACGACGTGCCAGGCCAGGCGTTCGGCGTTCAGATTGCGGTTGTGGTGATAAACGACCAGTTCGCTTTTCGTCTCGGCGCCGCCGACCATTTGGCGTTCTTCGTCGGTCCAGTCGGCTTTCAATTGTTCCGGGGCGTAATGGGCGGCTATTTTTTGCACGGCTTCGCCGGCGGAAACGGCGGGTGAGACGGTATTGAGTTCTGGCGTTGGATAATAGCGTCCGTTGAGCATCTCGAAAGCGCCGTTTTTCGCATGGGCGATCACTTCGCCGCCGTACACCGGGATGCCCTGGTACAATTGCTCCAGGCGGACGTGCAGGTTGCCCTGTTCGTCCGTTTCGGCGCTTTTGGCGCGGAATTCGGCCGCGGGCTGGGCAATGGCCGCGGGTTTCAGGCTGGCGAGATAATCGAGCGCGCGTTCGCCGGTCGTTTTACCGGCATCATCCGGCACGGAAGCGGCGGTTTTACCCTGGAAAAAGATGGGCAGGCCGTTCTCGCCGCGGGTGGTTTGAATTTGCGCTTCGGCGGCGGGTATCAGGCTTTGAGCCGGCAGGGGTTTGTAATTAGCGCGGGGCAAGCCGAAGGGATTGCTTGCCGGCGGCACGGTTGACTTGCCCGGCCAGGACCGCAATTGTAGTTTTTCAGATGAAGGCGCGGGACCTTTGACGGGAGGCTGGATTTTGGCGCTTTGCGCGGCAATTTGGTTGAATACAAAAGCAGCGCATAACGCCAACAAAAAGCATTTTTTCATACGTAATCGTTTTTGGATAACGGAATGAAGTGAGGAAAGAATTGGTGTATGTGGGCTGTAAAGGTCGGGATTTTAAACTTTTAACGGGCAGGTAAAATATTCGGACATTCATTTTTATCCCGCTAACCATTCGAAGGAAATAGCAAAGCGCAATATTTGCCATGCTTCTTTTACATTCATACACTTAAAACGCTATGGCCAAGCTCAACCGCCGCTCCTTCCTCCGCCAAACCGCCCTCGCCGGCGCCGCCCTGACACTACCCGTTCCCGACGCCACTGCAATCCGTCCCAAAGTCACGGGACAATCCGCAATCCGCAATCCGTCCCGAGGCCTCGGGACAATCCGCCTCGGCTTCATCGGCGCCGGCCTGCGCGGCCAGGGACACGTGGAACTGGCCCTCCTGCGCGACGACTGCGAGGTGACGGCTATTGCCGACCCCGACCCGCGTATGGTGGCCGATTGTCTGAAACTGTTCGAAAAAAGCGGTAAAAAGAAACCTGCCGTATATGACAAGGGCGACTACGACTATCAGCGCCTGCTCGCCGATAAAAACATAGACGCCGTGGTGATCTCCTCCCCCTGGGAGTGGCACACCCGCCAATGCGTCGACGCCATGAAAGCCGGCAAATACGTAGGCACGGAAGTGGGTGGCGGCTTCTCGCTCGACGAGTGCTGGCAACTTGTGAACACCCACGAAGAAACGGGCGCACACCTGATGTTTCTCGAAAACGTATGTTACCGCCGCGACGTGATGGCCGTGCTGCAAATGGTACGCGAGGGCCTGTTCGGCGAGCTGGTCCACCTCGAAGGCGGCTACCAGCACGACCTGCGCGGCGTGAAATTCAACGACGGCGCCACGCCCTACAACTCCGGGGTGGAGTTTGGCGAAAAAGGTTTTTCCGAAGCTAAATGGCGCACCAAACACTCCGTACACCGCAACGGCGACCTCTATCCCACGCACGGCGTGGGGCCCGCGGCCATGATGGCCAACATCAACCGCGGCAACCGCTTCCTTTATCTCACTTCCACGGCCAGCAAGGCGCGCGGCCTGCACGAATACATCGTCAACCACCCCAAGGGCGGCCCCGCACACCCCAACGCCTCGGTAGGCTTCAACCTCGGCGACGTGGTGACCACCATCATCAAAACTTCCAACGGCGAAACGGTGTTGCTCTCCCACGATACCGGCCTGCCCCGCCCTTATTCGCTGGGCTTCCGCGTACAAGGCACCAAAGGCATCTGGATGGATGTGAACAAAAGTCTGTTGCTCGACGGTCGTACCAAAGCCCACGCCTGGGAAGAAGCCCAGTCCTGGCTCGACCGCTACGACCACCCGCTCTGGCGCCGCCACGGCAACGACGCCAAAACCGCCGGCCACGGCGGCATGGATTTTTTCGTGTTCCACCATTTCGTGGAATGTGCCAAACGCAATATCGCGCCCCAGATCGACGTGTACGATGCCGCTACCTGGCTGGCCATCACGCCCCTGAGCGAAGCCTCCATCGCTACCGGCAGCAGCCCGCAGGCGTTCCCCGATTTTACGCGGGGGCGGTGGACGGAAAGGAAGGCGGATTTTGCGATGGGGGAGGAGTTTTGAGGGCAATGTTGGCGCCGGCCCAATAACAAAGCCAAAAGCAGATGCGGGCCGGCGTCGCGGGCCTTGTGCATACCCACGTTCATTGGATTCTTGGTCGCGCTTCGCTCATCACTATTTACGAAAGTGTTCAGTTTTCTGTGGCCAGTGGCCAGTATCTCCCTGACAATCAGGGCTATTCTGGCCGCTGGCCACTGAAAACCGGATTTTCTCCTGTTTACGGCAGCAGTACCTGATCGATGACGTGAATGGCGCCGTTGCGCGCCAGCAGGTCGGTGAGTACGATCTTGGAGGCTGTATTGTTGCCCACGCCTTTTACCGTGGCGCCGCCTGTGAGGGAGATATTCACGTTTTTAGCCGGCAGCAGGGTGGGTACGGAGATACCTTCGCGCAGGTCAACCGAAAAAACGCGGCCACCCACCACGTGGTACAGCAGCACATTGCGCAGCGTGTTGATGGTAGCGGGGTCGGTGATGGATTTGATGCCGGCGGCGCTGTTGAGCGGGGCCGGGAGAGCAGCAAAAGCGACGTCGGTGGGGGCAAAAACGGTGACGTTGGTGTTCGGCGACATGAAGACGTTGGTCAGGCCGGTTTTTTGCAAAGCGGCAACCAACGCGGTGAAATTGCCGTTTTTGATGGCAATCTGCGCTACGTCCTGCGTCGGGAAAAAGAGCACTTTGTCGATCACGTGAATGATCCCGTTGTCGGCCTGCACGTTGGCAGCTACCACTTTGGACACGCCGTTGATGTACACATCGTTGGCTACACTGCGACCCACATAAATCAGATTGTCATTCGGGATAGCCGAGGTTTTGTACGTTTTGTACGAGCCGTTGGGTAACTGGGCCGCGGTTTTGGCGCCCGGCGAAACATGATAGCGCAGAATCTGGCCCAAAGTTTTAATCTGTTGTGGGTCGGTAATGCCGCCGATGTTTTGCGCGTTGTTAAACGGCGACGGCAGGGTGGCGAACGCGGCGTTTGTGGGCGCGAAAACGGTAGCGTTCAGGTTGGAACGGCTGAGGAATTCGACCAGGCCGGTTTTCACTACCGCGGCTACGAGGGTGCTGAAGTCGGGATTGGAAACGGCAATATCCACGATCGTTCCATTCGAACGGTCGCTAACAATGTTGGATGTGGTTTGCGGCGTCTCTGTCAGCGTTTCTTTCTGGCAAGCCGAAAAAACGGCGATCAGGGTTGCGAAGAACAAAAGGAAAAAAATCGGGCGTTTGGTGAAAGTCAGGTTCTGCATGGTAAAATCAATTTGGTTGAATTATTTTTGTTTAACAATAATACTTGATCAGAATCATATTGTTAAACAAAACGAATGCGACGAGGTTGACAGCCCTTCTTTTTTTTGTACAATTTGCCAATATTTGACATTTCAACCGGATGACCTGAAATCATGTTTTACCTGTAAGCGTTTCCAAACCCCCCTTTAAAACTTGCATTATGCTCAAGTCTGTTTTTTGGGATACGACGATCATGGCAATCAGTTGCAGTTTGGTACTGCCGCTTGCCGCGCAAACGGATTTTGCCCTCGTCGATGCCTACGCCGGCCGCTTGAAAATCCGCGGCAACGACATCGAACAACTCACCGATACGCTCACCGCGCCTTTTTCCACCGAATTGGAAAAAGCCCGCGCCATATTTGTCTGGATCGGACAAAATATCGCCTACGACTGCGGCAGCGAAAACCGGCTGGAACAAGAGCCGCGGGAAGCCATCGAGCCGTTGTACTATACGCAGATACAACTGGAAAATATCCTGAAAACCCGGCGTACCCGCTGCGACGGTTACGCTTTTATGTTCAAACTGATGTGCAGACTGAGCGGCATTTACTGCACTGTTCAGGAAGGTTTTGCCCGTTTTGCCGGCGAAAAGGTGGACCCCGCCACCGTCAAACCCAATCACGCCTGGAATGCCGCCTGCCTCGACGGCGAATGGTACGAGATCGACGTCGGCGCCGGATCGGGTGGCTGCGACGGACGCCGTTTCCGCGCCCGGCGCGACGAGGCTTATTTCCGCATGTCGCCGGCTTTGCTGGAACGCCAGTACATTCCCATCGACGACCACCGGCATTCGAACAACCAGGGCCGGATCATTTTAAAACTGAAGCCGAACACCAACTGGCCGCCTTGACCGTGGAGGGAAGCCAGGGCGTTGGCGCTAAAAATAATCCGTTTGTCTAACCTTTGGGTTGATTGCTCGAATCCCTGCGACAAATCAAACGGGATTTGTGTCGATTTGAGCGCTAAAATTTTCCAAACACCTGTATTTTCCCCTCCGGACTACCCTGTTTTCTTCAACGCTACCTTATGCAACTGACCATCCGCAACCTGAACAAAACATACCCCAACGGCGTAAAAGCCCTGCAGGATGTTTCGCTCGACATTCCCACCGGCATGTACGGCCTGCTCGGCCCCAATGGCGCCGGTAAAAGCACGCTCATGCGTACCCTCGCCACCCTGCAGGATGCCGACTCCGGATCGGCCACGCTTGGCGACATCGACGTGCTGAAAGATAAAGACGCCGTGCGCCGTGCCCTGGGCTACCTGCCGCAGGAATTCGGCGTATACCCGCGCATCAGCGCCTATGAAATGCTGGATCACCTGGCCGTGCTGAAAGGTATCCCCGTTTCGGAAAGAAAAGGGGTGGTGAATGCCCTGCTGCAACGCGTCAACCTCTGGGAACACCGGAAAAAAGCGGTGGCTTCCTACTCCGGCGGTATGCGCCAGCGTTTCGGCATCGCCCAGGCCCTGCTCGGCGATCCCCGCCTGATCATCGTCGATGAACCCACTGCCGGCCTTGACCCCGGCGAGCGCAACCGCTTCTACAACCTCCTGTCTGAAATTGGTGAAAACGTGATCGTCATCCTCAGCACGCATATCGTGGAGGATGTGAAAGAACTGTGTTCCAACATGGCGATCATCAACAACGGGCAGGTGCTGTACGCCGGCACGCCGGAATTTGCCCTTGCCGGCCTCCAGGGGAAAATATGGCAAAAAACCATTGCTAAATCCGAAATAGAAGATTACCAGCAACGCTATGGCGAGCGCCTGATCTCCAGCAAATTAGTGGCCGGAAAACCGATCATCAGCGTATACAGCGACACCGACCCGGACGAGGGCTTCACCCCCGCGCCTGCCGGCCTGGAAGAGGTGTTTTTTGCGAAAATAAACGGAGTAGCGTGATGTTGATTTGTTGATTTGTTGATTTGTTGATTTGAGGACCCTGCCCGAAGCCCCTCAAATCAACAAATCAACAACTACTGCTTGATGCCCTTGTAGTTGAACTGCGAACCATTCATGAGCGAACCCTGGAACGTCTCGAATACCAGGCTGTCCGATTTGAAATAGCCGCAGAAAACATTGTAGTTTGGTATGGGGCTGATGACGCAATCGCCGGTATTGAAGGCGCCAAAACGGCCTTCAGAATTGACCCGGATATCGGCATCCAACAGGGTAATATTCGCGTCGCCGGATTTGCCGACCGTAGCCGTAATCATCGTGTCGACAATGTCGGCGCCTGCGCCTGAATACACAAAACCGGTTTTATGGAGCTGGTAAGTGCCGACAAACTTATCCCGGTTATCGGAGGGGTTTTCAGGATCTTTACCGCAGGCAGTCCATATTACCAAAGCAAGGAAGGGAATCAAAAAAGGAAATTTACGCATAATTTAAGTGAGTTTGTGTCCATTTAAGCCTGCAAATATGCCAATTTAAACCGTATTCCAATTAAAAGCGCCTAAGCATCCATTTACTTACGACCGCCATGTTCAGAACATTCTTCTCGTTTGAAATAAAAAGCTGGCTTCGCTCACCGATGCCGTGGATATTCCTGTTTATTTTCGGGCTGCTGTGTTTTTTCGGCACCGTTTCCGACCAGCTTACGATTGGAGGCAGTTATGGAAATATCTGGAAAAATGCGCCCTTCGTGGCCCAAAATTGGTACGGGGCATTTTCGCTGTTGAGTATCCTGCTCACCACGGCATTTCTCAATTCGGCCGGTATCCGCGATTTCGAGCGGCAGACCAACCAAATTGTATTTTCGAAGCCGGTCGGCAAATCAGCCTATTATTTCGGGCATTTTTGGGGCGCGTTGCTGATCGCTATTGTGCCCATGCTGGGCATTTCTTTGGGTATTTGGATCGGAACGGGGCTGAACCCGCTATTCGACTGGCTCGATCCCAGCCGTTTCGGACCCTTCGAAATGTCAGGCCACCTGATGGGGCTGCTGGTCTTTGCTATCCCGAATACGATCTTCATCGGCGGAATTCTATATGCCGTGGCTATCAACACACGCTCCACGCTGTATTCCTTCGTTGCCGCCACGGCATTACTGGTGGGCTATTTAGTAGCCGGCAATATGATCGACAACATAGAAAACGAACAATTGGGCGCGCTGCTCGACCCCTTCGGTTTTTATGCTTTCAGTATAGAAACCAAATACTGGACCGTTGAGGAAAAAAACACCCTCGCCGCCGTGCCCGGCGGTTTAATGCTGCTGAATCGCGCTATTTGGGTGGCCGCGGGTCTGGCCGCCCTTGCCCTGGGATACCGGTTATTTCATTTCGGTGAAAAAAGTAGTTCGAAACGCAAGAAAACCCTGGTGGAAACGGAAGAAGCCGTCAGCATCCGGGCCTTGGGCGCCTTGCCCAAAGTGCAGCCGGCAAAAGGCATCGGAACAACATTCAGCCAGCTCTGGAGCCAGTTCAAAACCGAATGGCTGGGTATTTTGCGCAGCACGGCATTCATCCTGCTGACCTTGCTGGGCCTGCTCAACTGTGTGCCCAATTTGTTTGAAGCCAACGAAAGTTACGGTACGCACGAACTTCCGGTTACCTATACCATGGTGGAATCCATCAGAGGCTCCTTCTATCTATATATGATCATCATCATGGTGTATTTCAGCGGCGCAGTTGTCTGGAAAGAACGCGCGGCCCGTGTCAGCGAGATCACCGACGCCCTGCCCACTAAAAACTGGACCATGATGCTGGGTAAGTTCGGCGCTGTACTCAGCATACTGTTTCTCTTGCAGGCAATAGCCATGTTTGCCGCCATCATCGCTCAAAAAGCGATGGGATACCCCCATCACGATATGTGGGTGTACCTGCGCGAATTGCTGGTAATGGATATGCTGCGTTTCTCTATGTTGCTGACACTGAATTTTTTAGTACAGGCATTGGTGCCTAATATGTTCCTCGGATTTTTTATTGCTATTATCCTCATCATTGTCAATGGCCTGGTCTGGGGTGCGCTTGATGTGGAAAGCAACATGATGCAATTCGCCGCCAGACCCGGCTACATCCTGTCCGATTTTTACGGCTATCAGCCATTCGGCCAGGGATTGTTCTGGTTCAATGCCTACTGGCTGCTTTTTTGTGTGTTACTGGCCCTGACAGCCATCCTCTTCTGGCCGCGCGGCAAAGAGTCCGGTTGGATGCAACGGTTTAAAGTGGCCCGGCTCGAATGGACGGCTTACCGGACTTTTGGTTTCGCCGCCCTGGCCGTCTGGCTGCTTACGGCAGGCTGGACGTTTTATAACACCCAAATCCGGAACCGCTATGACTCCGGCGACACGGTGGAGCAATACCGGACCGATTATGAAAAAAAATACAAACAGTACGAAAACCGTGTTCAGCCGCGCATTTACGACGTAAAATACGATATTTCCCTCTACCCTGAAACGCGAACGCTGAACGTGGAAGGTAAATTTTGGGCGCGCAACATCTACGACCAACCCATCGACACTTTATTTGTGAATATCCCCCAGCAAGGCAAATTCGATTTGCGCTGCGAGCGACTCAGTATGTTGCACAACGACTCCACCCTGAATTGGCGGCTCTACCGCTTCGGGCCTGCCCTCGCGCCGGGCGATTCCGTATTACTGGAATTTAGTACCCATTTTGAACCCAAAGGTTTTGAAAATGAACTGAGATGGAGCCGCATCGTACAAAACGGCACTTTTTTCGACAATACCGACGTCATTCCTATCTTCGGATACCAGGCCGGTAACGAACTGGCGGATAAAAACACCCGCAAAAAACACGGCCTGCCGGAAAAAAGCCGCCTGCCCGCACTCGACCGCCGGGATACCCTGCACCGCATGGACGCTTATATCGGCCTGAACAGCGATTGGGTGAACGTGGAAACCGTCATCCGCACCGCGCCCGACCAGATCGCCATCGGCCCCGGCTCGCTGCTGCGCGAATGGGATGAAAACGGCCGCCGCTGCTTCCAATACAAACTCGACCATGCCTCCTTCAACTTTTACTCCTTCCTCAGCGCCCGCTACGAAGTGGCCCGCCGCGACTGGAACGGCGTGAAACTGGAAGTATACTACCACAAAGGCCACGATTTCAACGTGGAACGTATGCTGAAAGCGATGGAAAAATCGATGGAATATTTCACGACCCATTTCGGGCCGTATTATCACAAGCAATGCCGGATCATCGAGTTCCCGCGCTTTTCCAGTTTCGCCCAATCTTTCCCCGGCACCATGCCCTACTCGGAAAGCGTGGGTTTTATCCAGGATTTTAAAGACCCCAACGACGACCTCGATCTGATGTTCTACGTGGCGGCGCACGAGATCGGCCACCAATACTGGGGCCATCAGGAATGTGGCGCCCAAATGCAGGGCGGTGAAATGCTGGTGGAAACCTTCGCCCAATGGAGCGCCCTGATGGTGATGGAACGCGAATACGGCCGCGACCAGATGCGCAAATTCCTCGAATACGAAATGGACAAATACCTGCGCAGCCGCGGGCGTGAAACCCTGAAAGAACTGCCCTTGTCGCGCAGCGAAAACCAGGGCTATATCCACTACAACAAAGGCAGCGTGGCTATGTATTACCTGAAAGAAATGATCGGTGAGGACTCCGTGAACGCGGCACTGCGCGCATTCCTGGAAAAATTCCGCTACGCCGACCCGCCATATCCCGTCAGCCTCGACGCCATAGATGAGTTCTATGCCCACACGCCCGACTCCATGCGCTACGTGGTCAAAGACCTGTTCGAAGACATTACGCTCTTTGAAAACCGATGCAGGGAAGCCAGTGTGAAAGATCTGGATAATGGCCGCTGGGAAGTGAGTATTCAGGTGGAATGCCGTAAACTCAAAGCCGACGACCTGGGCAAGGAAACCGAAGTACCCGTGAACGATTACATCGAGATCGGCGCCTTTGCTAAACCGCCCTCCGGCAAAAAATACGGCAAAACGTTGCACCGGCAACGGGTGAAGATCAACCAGAAAGACAACAAATTCACCTTCATTGTAAATGAAAAACCCGAAAAGGCGGGCGTGGATCCGTTCTCTTTACTGGTTGACCGAAACCCGGAGGATAACTTAAAGGAATTATAGTGCCGGCACTTTCTGTGTTCAGGCTGCAGCTCCCTCCAGTACTTCTGCCCCGGTTGCTACCGGCTGCACTTTGGCGTATTGCACATTGGCCTGGATTTTTACTTCGTCGGCCACCACCACGCCGCCGGCCTCGGTAACGGCACTCCAGTTCAGCCCAAAATCTTTCCGGTTGATCTTGCCCGTTACCTCAAAACCAGCCTTGGTGTTACCGTAGGGGTCGACCACCACGCCTCCGAGTTCGACGCGCAGGGAGACGGGCTTGGTAATGTCGCGGATGGTCATCAGGCCGTCCAGCTGATATTCGTCGCTGCCGAGCGGTTTCAGCCCGGTGGATTTGAATTGCAGGGTGGGATATTTTTCGGCGCTGAAAAAGTCGTCGCTGCGCAGGTGGTTGTCGCGCATTTCCACGCCGGTGTCCACCGACGCCGCCTCGATCGTGAATTCGATCTCTGCCGTCTTGAAATCGCCGTTTTCGGCCGTTGTTACGTTGGAAGAAAAGTTTTTGAACTGCCCCGTCACGGTAGACACCATCAGGTGCCGGACGCGAAATTGTACTTCGGAGTGTGCGGGGTCGAGTTGCCAGCTGAGCTTTGCCATATTGTTTTTTTATTTTTAGAACGGTGAAACAATATGGGTATAACAGTGGGGATAATAAATAGTTGTTTAAACACTTAAATTTTTAACACTTATTTTAAAATTACTTTTCCACAAACTCAGAATATTTTGCAGGCCCATTTTATAAATCATCTTCCATGCAATACCGCAGATTCGGCCGCACCAATTTTCAATCCTCCGAGATCGGCTACGGCATGTGGGGCCTGGCCAGCTGGACCGGCGCCGACGCCGGGGAAGTCGACCGCGCCCTCGACCGCGCCGTGGAACTCGGCTGTAATTTTTTCGACACCGCCTGGGGCTACGGCCGCGGCAAAAGCGAGCAAGTGCTCGGCGCCCTGCTGAAAAAACACGCCGGCAAACGACTGTTTGTCGCCACGAAAATCCCGCCGAAAAACTTCAAATGGCCCTCCAAACCGGAGTACCGCTTCGAAGACTGCTTCCCGGCCGGCCATATTATCGAATACACCGAAAAAAGCCTGCTCAACCTCGGCGTGGACTGTATCGACCTGCAGCAATTCCACGTCTGGGAAGACGCCTGGGCCGGCCGCGACGAATGGAAGGAAGCTGCAGAAAAACTGAAACGGGACGGCAAAGTGCGTCATTTCGGCGTCAGCATCAACCGCTGGGAACCCGAGAACGCTCTCGATACCCTTCGCACGGGCCTGATCGACGCCGTACAGGTGATCTATAATATTTTCGACCAGGCGCCGGAAGACCATTTGTTCCCGCTTTGCCGCGAACTGGATATCGCCGTCATCGCCCGCGTACCTTTCGACGAAGGCTCGCTCACCGGTACGCTCACCAAAGACACCGTGTTTCCGCCCGGCGACTGGCGCGGTACCTATTTCGTGCCCGAAAACCTGCATTCCAGCGTGGAACACGCCGACGCTTTGAAGCCACTTGTTCCCGAAGGGATGACGATGCCCGAAATGGCCCTGCGGTTTATACTCTGCAACGACGACGTGCATACCATCATCCCCGGTATGCGACGGGTGCGGCACGTGGAGGCCAATATTGCGGCGAGTGACGGGCGGGGGTTGCCTTCGGAATTGCATCTGGAATTGAGGAGGCACCGCTGGGATAGGGCGCCGACGACGTGGTCGCAGTAACGCGAACTGTTAGTTCGCGTATATTTCTTTTTCTACGCGAACTAACAGTTCGCGTTACTACAACGTGCATACCATCATCCCCGGCATGCGACGGGTGCGGCACGTGGAGGCCAATATTGCGACGAGCGACGGGCGGGGGTTGCCTTCGGAATTGCATCTGGAATTGAGGAGGCACCGCTGGGATAGGGCGCCGACGACGTGGTCGCAGTAACGCGAACTGTTAGTTCGCGTATATTTCTGTTTTTTTCACGCGAACTAACAGTTCGCGTATATTTCTGTTTTTTTTCACGTGAACGTCAGCTTTCCCGTCTGCCGCCGCATTAGCGAGCAGTAGGGTCGAGTAGGCGCGGGAGCCGCTCCCCGAGTGACTCCCACGCCCCTCAAAGAACCGGACGTGAGACTTTCACCTCATCCGGCTCCGGCACTCCAAACGCTCGCCCGGTTTCCGCTTGGGCGGCGCGACGGTATAACAAAGATATGCTTTCACCGCCTTCGCAGTACGCACTTGCAGAGATTTCACTGATCGCGTGATCTGTCCCCACTCTAACAGATACCATACGGAAGCGTCAGTGCCGGACGCATTACGTCCTGTCAGCATGTAAAGAGCGGGTATGACAACAGTCGTATCTATGTGCTTTCCGGCCAGTTGAAGAAATCTTCTGAAAAAAAACAAATTCTCCTGCGTGGAGTGTCCGACGGAAGTGGGCAGCGCCCGCCGGTTTTTACCAAAGCGATACGCCCGGCGTGATCTGGATAGTTCGCGTTTTACACCCGTTTGCTATCGCAACGCCTATACGCGCCATTACAGCGCGCCTTTCGCTTTCTCCGTCATCCTCTGCCCATCGCGCCATCGGGTGAAGTTACCCAAGCCCTATCCCGGTGGGTCTGCACCGGGAAGCCACGATGGGTTTACCGTGTTCCGCTTAACATACCGGATAACGTAGCGCCCGTCTCTTACCCCGGGGGAGTTTTCCATCCGACACGACATCGGATAGCAACTGCGTGTCATGCCTCCCCGACGGTGACATCTGTACCCCTTGATTCTTTATCTACAGCGGTAAACGTTCATCCCTCCCGCTGATCCAATGTAACGAAGCTTGCGACGATTCATCCCGAGGCCTCGGGACGCATATTATCCATTCCTTTCCCTCCACCGCTCGGGATTAGCAGCTTTACCCGCCACTCACGCTTTGGGTTTATCTCCCTGGCACGGCTAAAAAAAAAGCCGTTTTCGGGAAGGAGGCTTCTTGTCTCGCGGGCTTCGCACCCCGCCGTTACCGGCAACGCACAGTCTACCCCGTACTTTAGTCGGGGCCGCGGTAGGAAACTCATTGCAGTAAACGAGGTCGAATCTAATCCGTTAGTTCGGTGTAATCTTCCTCACAGAATGTTCGACAGTATGTTGAGCGACTTTCACGTCGCACCGGGAAAGCCATAGTTAGGTGATTTTCATTTTACAGTTTAATTCGTAGATTTTCTTTGGGATGCAATCAAACAAAAATAATCTATCAAAATAACAATTGTAATTATGATTTATAGTATTCGTTGGGATATTAAAGTTTCCAGATGCTTTGCCACCATAAAGTGCAATGACTAACCAAATTTCTCTACATCGGTTTAAATATGCTTCGCGTTTTGTTTCCTTCTTATCAATAGTTTCTTGTATGAACTGTGGGCTTAATGATGAAGTCC
>CALEYM010000850.1 GCA_937926185.1 uncultured Bacteroidota bacterium
GTTTCCTGCGTTCGGAAACCAACGAATGGTCCATTAATCATATATTGGCCATTCAAATGTTGAAGCGCTATCCTTTTTTATAGCGGGATATCGCCGAAACGACCATCCGATCACTAAAAACAAACCAGATGCTGAAACATTTTACCGTCGCCTGTTTCCTTTTCCCCGCCTTTACCGCACCGGCGCAATACCTCGAAACCTTTTCCACACCAAACAAAGGTTACCTGCTCAATCAGGTGGACGATTTCAGCAGCGTCAACTGGTCGCTGAGCGCCTGGGCCAATCAACCGCCTGCTACGACCGGGAGAGATGCCGAGGATTATTTTCAAACCACCGCGGCGGGAGTACTGGAAAGTATCGACCTCGACCAGGAGGTATGTTGGGAAAGTCCGCTGATCAATACCGCCGCTGCGCCCACTGTCACGCTTGCCGTGGACCTGAGCTGGGCCGGGTTCGATACGGATTTCAATGGCAACCCCTGCACGGAAGCCAGCCTCGATTATATTAAAGTTCAATACAGTGTGAACGGCGGGCCTTACCTCACCCTGCCCAATATGGCCGGCGGCAGCGCCTGCGCCACGATCGGTTATGTATTTGGAACGGCCGGCGCGCCGTTTTCGGGCGCCATGACGGTGACGCAGGGCGGTATTCCCGGCGGCAGCAATCTGCGTATCCGGGTGTGCGTCAATACCAACGCCAATGCGGAAATCGTCGCGATAGATAATGTCAGCGTACCGACAGCCGGCGTTACGCTGGGCTGCACGGCGCCGGCACTTGCCGCGGCGGTCACCAACATCACCTGCGGCGGGCCGAATTCCGGCGCCGTCGACCTGAGCGTTTCCGGCGGCATACCGGGGTATACCTATTTGTGGAACAACGGCAACACCCAACAAGACCTTGCCAATGTGGCGGCCGGTATCTACACCGTTACGGTGACCGATGCTGCCGGCTGCACGGCAACGGCCGGCGCTACGGTTGCATCTGCGCCTTTTTCTGTCAATACCCATATCGGCCCTGCCACCTGCGCCGGCTTGCCCGACGGCGAAATCGATCTGATCGTCAGCGGTGGCGCCCCACCGTACACGTATGACTGGACAGATCTGCCCGGGACGGGCAACCCGGAAAACCGGAGCGGACTTCTGGCCGGCACATACACGGTAACCGTCAGCGACAACGGTATTTGTACCGCCTCTGCAAGCGCCACAGTGCCCGTGGCGCCGGCCGGGCCCTACCTGGAAACGTTTGACGCGGATGGCAAAGGGCTCTTGCCCGGCTCCACCTGTACCGGCCCCGATGCCGCCAGCTGCAGTAACAGTAATTTATTCGGCGTGAACTGGAATATTTACAGCCCCGACACCCTGCTGGGTATTGAAACCGACGATTATTTCCACACCGCGGGCGGGCGACTGGAAGGCAGCGATTTTGACCAGACTATTTGCTGGGAAACCCCGGCCATCGACATCGACCCGCCGGGCGCCGGCGTAGCCTTCTCCGTCGATCTCGGCTGGACCGGCTTCGATACCGAACCGCCCGGCCCCAACCCGCAAGACCTGATAGCCGATCATATCGACGTGGAATACAGCGTGGACGGCGGCCCCTGGGTCCGCCTGCCCAATCAGGCCGGCGGCGGCCTTACCGGCCATACTGTTGTGTATGTAAACGGCTCGGGCTCCAACCTGGGCGGGAATGTAACCGTATCGGCTGCCGGTATTTCCGGGAATGTGCTGCGTATCCGGGTTTGCGGTTATCTGAACGCCAGCGCCGAAACCATTTCGATCGACAATGTGTCGGCGCCCTCGGCTAACGGATTGTATTGTCCGCTGCCCGAGCTGGGCCTGACCGTGTCGGATGCGCTTTGTTTTGGCGGCAGCGACGGCATCGTTAACATCAGCGTATCGGGCGGTACACCGGGTTATACCTATCTTTGGTCGAACGGCACTATGACAGAAGACCTGAGCGGCGTGCCGGCAGGCGTGTATACCGTGACCGTGACCGACAATGCCGGATACACGATCACGGCGATGGCGACTGTGGGAGAGCCGGCGCCGGTGGCCGCCACACCTGTTTACGACAATTTCGTTTGCCCCGGCTTGGAGGCCGTCCTTACGGTGACGAATTTCGCGGGCGGCGCCGGCGCGCCTTATCTATTCAGCATCAACTCCGGCGTACTCCTCGATCCGGCGTTTCCCGTATCTGTCGGCGCCGGTTTATATTTCCTGACCTATTTCGACCGCCTCAACTGTTCGGCTCACGACACGATTTCTATTGCCGAATATGCTCCGTCGAATGCCGTTATCGCGGGGCCGGACACGGTTTGCGTAAACGTACCCGGGGCATATAGTTTGCCGGGCAACTTCAGTGATTATCAGTGGGCCGCCTCCAATAACGGCACGATAGCATCGGGGCAGGGCACGGGCAATGTGCAGGCGCTGTGGGCCGATCCGGGCAGCAGCATCCTGAGCGTTTATTTCAACAACGCCGATAACTGCCCCGATACGGCCGTACTGAATCTGTTCGCGGATATTTGTGTCGGCGCCACGGACATTACCCTGCCCGGCGTGCAGGTATCGCCCAATCCGTTCGGCCATTGGCTGGCGATGCAGTTTGACCGGGCTGTGCAGCCCGGCACGCGGCTGTCGCTACATGACGCTCAGGGGCGCCTGCTGACGGAGCGGGCTGACATTCCGGCTCATACCAGACTGGAAACCGCCCATTTGCCGGCCGGTGTGTATTGGCTGAAAATTGTGGAAGGGAATCGTACCGGGATATGGCAGGTCGTGAAAACAGAGTGAAGTTTTTCGGTATAGTCATTGCTCAATTACCCTGAGATTATGGCCGAGCGGCCTCCCCCTTGTGTGAAACAAACAAAAACTGCCGCGCCTGGCATTACGCCAAAACGCGGCAACAACAGCAGAGCGATTAAAGTGCGATTTCACCGTATGCCCTCAGAGATCGGGTTGTGGCGTTATCCGCAACCAGGGCTTGATACGTTTGTAGCCTTTGGGAAACATTTCGGGTATTTTTTCGTCCAGAACCGAAGGCAGGATCACTACATCCTGGCCTTGTTCCCAATCGGCGGGAGTGGCCACATGGTGATACGTGGTCAGTTGCAGAGAGTCGATCACCCGCAGGATTTCATAAAAATTGCGACCGGTGGAAGGCGGGTACGTCATGGTAAGCCGGATCTTTTTGTTCGGATCCACAATGAATACCGTGCGTACGGTGGCCTTTTCCGAAGCATTGGGATGAATCATGTCGTACAAAGTCGATACGTGGCGGTTTTCGTCGGCAATGACGGGGAATTGGAGGAATACGTTTTGGGTTTCCTCGATGTCTTCAATCCATTCGTGGTGCAGCGGCAGGGGGTCGACGCTCAGAGCGAGCACTTTTACGTTGCGCTTGTCAAATTCGGCTTTCAGCGCGGCAGTCCGGCCCAATTCCGTGGTGCAAACGGGGGTAAAATCGGCGGGATGCGAGTACAGCACACCCCAACTGTCGCCGAGGTATTCGTAAAAATCGATCGTGCCCTTGGTACTTTGCGCCTGAAAATTCGGAGCGCTGTCTCCTAATCGTAAAGTCATGGCTGGTTAGAATTTTAATGAATGAAATATTATTCGATGCTTCTTTTGTAAAAAGTCAGTCCGAAAGGGTTTGTGCCTGCCGAAACGATTGTTCCGTTTGTCAACACGCCGTTAGCCACGTCGTATACCGCCACGCTGTTGGAAGCGGCGCCTGAATGGGTGAGGAACAGTTTTTTGCCGGATTCATTCAGCGCGATATTGTGCGGAGTGGCCAGCAGTGCCGGCAACGGCGCGCCGCTGACGCTCAGGGTGGCGGTATTGACGGTAAACAATTGGCCGCCAGGCAGATTTGAGACGAAGAGATACTTGCCGTCGGGCGATACGTTTACGCCATGGGCGCCGGGCAGCGGTATGTTTTTCACCTCATCCAGATTAGCGCCGTTCAGGACGAACAGGTTGCCCGACTGGCAGGGCACATACAGCCGGTTGCCTTTTGCCTGGTGAAACAGGTGCGGATCTTTCCCCACCGCCCGGGCAGCGAGTTTTTTATAGGTAGCGGTAGAAAAGAGGAAAACGCTGTCGGGGCTGTCATTGCCCGTAAAAACAGACACATAAGCACGGGAGCCTTCGTCCGTCACAAATACATCGTGCGGTTTGCTTCCCAACTGAATCGTGGCGACCACGGCGCCGGCGTCAAGGTCAATCACCGACAGGGATTTGTCCAGGTCATTGCTCACCCAGAGTTGGCGGCCTTTGCCGTCGGCCCATATATGCCATACACCTTTGCCTACGTCTATGGAACTTTCTACCTGTCGGGTGGCGGGGTCGATCACGTGCACTTTACTTTGGGCCCGGTCGCCGACGTACAGGCGGTCCTTCTCCCCGGCGTACACGGCATACATCGGTTCGGAACCGGGAATGGTTTGGGTATGAACCACCTGATTGCTTTGGGCATCGATGTAGCTGATGGAGGAGCCGCCCCGGTTGGCGATCACAACAATTTCCTCGGCGGCGTTTTTGTCCTTTTTACACCCGGACAGGATGACCAGGAATAAAACGGGGACACGAAAAAGAATGCTTAATTGGTGCATGATGTTAATGTATTTAGCTGTTAGGAAATGACATGGCATGGCGCCGCCCTGCCAGATTGCCCGCAGATGCAGGCAACTGGCGTTGTTGCGCAAAAAGACGCCGGGAACGCCTCCTGTTCAGGTCTGGCGTTTTTTGCGCGGTTTAACGGCGGAATGACGATGAATACGGGCGGTTAAGGCGAGACGGGTTTAGACATGGGATTTAAAAAAAGGCAGCATGTTTTCATAGATTTTTGAATTTCATAAGCCACTGCAGGGAGCACGTTTACGAAACTTTCAAAAGTTTCGTAAACGTTGTTACTGCTACTCTGATGTGGATACAAAGATGAAGGTGGCGTTGTTTGCCGCGCTTCGGGGGATACTTTGAAAAAAGAAATTGGCGGTTTTCCACTATACCAGGCCGAACTTGATCGCATTTTTCACCAGTCCCACCACGTTTTTGGCGTCGAGTTTGGCAAAGAGCTTTAACCGGTGGGTTTCTACCGTACTGACCGAAAGGAAAAGTCGCTCGGCGATTTCCTGGGTAGTACATTCTTCCATGATCAGGTCGAGAACTTCTTTTTCGCGCCGGGTGAGTTTGGGCACGAAACCGGTTTTGGCGGAAGCCTGTTTGGTGGCTTTGCTGATCAGTTTTTCGCTGACTTCTTCCGAGAGATACCGTTTTCCGGCGTACACGGCCTGGATAGCGTCGGTCAGTTCTTTTTCCGAAGTGTTTTTAAACAGGTAGCCGTTTGCGCCGTTGTTCAACATACCGGTGATAAAACTGGTTTCGCTGAAGGTGGTAAGCCCGACTATTTTAATATCCGGGTATAGTTTTTTGATCGTTTTACAGAGTTCAATGCCGTCTGTACCCGGCAGGTTGACGTCGAGCAGGATAACGTCGGCCCCATGCGCGGCCAGCCATTCCAGCGCCTCTTCGCCGCGGTAAGCGTATCCTGCCAGTTGAATGTCTGCGTGGCTGCCAACGGCTTGTTTGACGCCGGTGATAACCACCGGGTGGTCATCGATGATAAACAGGCGTATCATGTTCTTTTGGAACAGGTATGGTGATGTTGACGGTTGTCCCGGCGCCGGGTGTACTGTCGAATTCTATATTACCATTTAAAAAATCGACCCTGGATTGCAGGTTTTTCAGTCCGCTTCCCCCATTGGCCAGGGCTTTTTCGAGTTGAAAACCGCTGCCATTGTCTTCTATGGTGAGGTGCAGGGCGTCGTCCTGCCGGATGAGTTGAAGGATCACCTCGTTAGCCCCGGCGTGTTTGACGACATTGTTCAACAGTTCCTGTGTGATTCGGTACAACGGCAGTGCCATACTTCTGGGCAAGGGTTCGCGAAGTCCATAGTGTTGAAACGTCGTTTGCAGGCCGGTAAGGCTTTCGAGGTCGGCGCACAAGTCTTCCAGCGCGGCCACGAGGCCGAATTTGGCCAGGGCTTCCGGCATCATGTTTTGGGCGATACGGCGCAGCTCTGCGCTGGCTTTGTCCACAATTTTTACGGTTTCGTGTAAATCCGCTTCGCTGATACAAAGTTTGCGGTTGGTCAGCGTCAGTTTCAGACTCGACAGCATGCCGCCCAGGCCATCGTGCAGTTCTTTGGCCAGCCGGTTGCGTTCAGCTTCCTCGCCGGCAACCATGGATTTGAGCGCCAGGTAACTTTGTTCACGTTGGAGGCGATCAATTTTTTGTTGGGCGATTTCGGCTTCCTGCTCGCGCATTTTATCGGCCAGTTTTATCCGGTAACGCTGCCGGAGCGCCACGGTCAGTCCCAATAGCCCGACCAAAATAAAACCGCCAAACAACAGGTTGCGCTGGTTGGTATGTTCGGCCAGTTCCGCCTTTGATACCTGAAGCAGCCGTTCTTTTTCGGCGGTTTCGTATTTGACGTTGATTTCCCGGACTTTTTCCTCCACCTGAATATTGTACACGGAGTCGTGGAACCGGATGTGATATTTCGCCACTTCATACGCGCGTTTGTAATCCTTCATGGACTCGAGCATGGGGTGGTAGGCTATTGCCACATTGTACAGCAGATCCGTTTGCCCCGAGTTGCGGGCCTGTTCCATCACATCTTCATAGACCGGTTTTGCTTTCCGGTACAGTTTCCGGTCTTGCAGAAAATTGGCATATCCCTGCAAAAATGCAGTGCGGTGATACGCGTCTATACTTTCGTCGTTTTTAATTTTCAGATAATACCGGTTGGCGGCCTCCCAGTTGCCCTGTGCCGTTTCCCAGAGTGCCAGGCTGTAATAGCTGCAGGCCATGAGCTGACGGTTATGCTGCATTTCCCGCAAGGTTCGTTCGGCCAGCATACGCGCCGAATCGAGCATGGAAGCTTCGATATACCCCATGGCCAGGCTCATGCCGGTAACCGTGGAGATGAGATGGTCTTTGTACTTTTGGGCGATGTCGTAGGCCAGGCGTGAAAATGTTCTCCTTTTTTGCTGGTCGCCCATTTGGCCGGCGATGTAGGCCAGATCCATATAGGGCAATGCCTTCAACGAATCCAGACCCGCCTGATCGGCTAATTCAATGGCTTTGTACAAATAGGGCGCCGCCTTGTCCGGCGCCATTTTCCGGATCAGTGCCGCGCCCATCGTCTTGTGCGCCGCCGAGGCGCCGGCGAGGTGTTTGATGTTTAAAAATATCCGGGCAGAGGCTTCCGCGTAGTTGAAGCAGGAATCGAATTTGTTTTTCGCCCAACAAACATTTGCCAGCAGGCTCAGTCGATGCCCTTCCAGTAAGGGCTGGCCGGCGCTGAATTTTTCCATGTTGCGCAGGATGAGCAGCGCGGAATCCGGCTTTTTGCCTTTCAGCAGGCGGCGCGCCTCGGCCAGCCAGCAGTTCATACTTTCGTGTTTGGCGGATAAAGGCCCGCAAGGAGGGTTGTTTTGTTGTGCGCCGCCCCAAACCGCGACGCAACAGGTCAGCAAAAGCGGCAACAGGGCCGCACGAATGTTGGCGCTGATTTGCATAGGAAAGTACCGTTGACAGGATACAAAGATAGGCCGTGTTTCCCCAAAACATTCAAAACGCCTGTATGTGGAAACAAAGTTCCGGCAATTCCGGCCATCCTGCATCCGGGAACACTGCTGAAAAAAAAATTGGCGGTTTTCCCCGATGCAAGTCGTAAGTCGTAAGTCGTAAGTCGTAAGTCGTAAGTCGAAAGTCGTAAGTCGTAAGTCACTCCCTTTTCCCCCGGAAAAACGCCTTCATCAGCATGGCGCAGTCGTTTTCCAGGATACCCATTTCGAGTTTTGTCTTTGGGTGCAGCAGGGTTTTGCCGCCGTAGAGCATGAACCCGCGTTTTTCGTCGGAGGCGCCGTACACTACGCGCCCGATTTGCGCCCAGGCCAGCGCGCCGGCGCACATCACGCAGGGCTCCAGCGTAACAAACAGGGTGCAATCTGGCAGGTATTTGCTGCCCAGGTGGCCCGAGGCTGCCGTGAGGGCCAGAATTTCGGCGTGGGCCGTCACGTCGGTCAGTTGTTCGGTCTGATTATGCGCCCGGGCGATGATGCGGTTGTCGCACACGATGACGGCGCCCACGGGCACTTCGCCGGCCTCGTAGGCCTTCTGCGCCTCGGCCAGCGCCTGCTGCATAAAATAAGTATCGGAATAAACGGAGAGCATGATGGGGCAAAGGTCTGTATTCGGGCAGAGGCTGCATCACAAGCAGACATGAAAATTTGAACACAAAATTATTTTAACAGTCTCTCTGCTCGCGAACCGCTTACCGCAGCAACACCAGCGTTTTCACATACCGTTCGCCGTTGTGTTCCACC
>CALEYM010000851.1 GCA_937926185.1 uncultured Bacteroidota bacterium
TTTAAAATGTTCAATATACAATGTCCAATGACCAATTTTCAAGTCTTATGAGACAGCCGCGTGTTCCAGGCACAGTAAATGTTAAATAAAAAATCCCCCGCCGGCTGCTGCCGCGGGGGATTTTTTATTTTCTGAATCAGGAAACTACTCTTTTTCATCGCCCAGCGCTTCTTTCAGCTGAGCGAGGACGGCCAGATCGCCGAGCGTTTCTTTTTCCACTTTCTTCTGAACGTCGGCAATAGCGGCCTGCGATTCGCCTTCTTCTTTTGCGCGTTCGGCTTTAACGGCCGCTTCTGCTTTATATTTCAGATCCTCCAGGTATCGTGTGTGCGACACCAGGATGCGGCGGTCTTCTTTGTTGAATTCGATGACTTTTACCGTGAGTTCTTCTCCGGGTTCCACCACCTGGCCGTCGTCTTTTCGGATGTGTTTAGCAGGAGCGAAGGCTTCCAGGCCGTGTGGGAGCTGGAAGGTAGCGCCTTTGTCGTCGCGTTTCAGTACGGTGGCCACGTGGTAGGAACCGACCGGGAAGATCGTTTCGAAAGTATCCCAGGGGTTTTCTTCCGTTTGTTTGTGGCCAAGGCTGATTTGGCGCTTGTCTTTATCTACTTCCAGCACCACTACCTCGATAGGCTCGCCCACTTTGGTGAACTCGCTGGGGTGCGCGTAGCGTTTCGTCCAGCTCAGGTCGCTGATATGCACCATGCCGCCCACGCCTTCGCTCAGTTCGACGAAGATGCCGTAATTGGTCATGTTCTTCACGGCGCCGGTATGGCGGGTGCCCGGGGCGAAGCGATCGTCGATCTCGCTCCAGGGGTCGGCCGTGAGTTGTTTGATGGACAGCGACATTTTACGGTCGGCGCGGTCGATGGTCACGACGCGGGCTTCCACTTCCTGGCCCATTTTGAAGTATTCCTTGGCGTTGACACTCTGGTTGCCCCAGCTGATCTCGCTGATATGGATCAGGCCTTCCACGCCAGGCATGATTTCCACGAACGCGCCGTAGTCTTCGATGTTGACGACGCGGCCGGTAACCGTCGCGCCTTCGGTAACGTCGGCCGGCAGTACTTCCCACGGATGCGGGGTGAGTTGTTTGAGGCCGAGGCTGATGCGTTTCTTGTTTTCGTCGAAGTCGAGCACCACCACATTGATGCGTTGGTTGAGTTGCAGCACTTCGCTCGGATGGCCGATGCGGCCCCAACTGATATCGGTGATATACAACAGGCCGTCGACGCCGCCGAGGTCCAGGAACGCGCCGAAATCAGTAATGTTTTTAACGATCCCTTCGAGTACCTGGCCTTTTTCAAGGCTGGCGAGGATTTGTTCGCGTTGCTCGGCCAGGTCGCTTTCGATGAGGGCTTTGTGACTGACCACGGCGTTTTTGATCTGCTCGTTGATCTTGACCACTTTAAATTCCATCACTTTATTGACGTACTGGTCGTAGTCGATCACCGGTTTGATGTCGATCTGGGAACCGGGCAGGAAGGTCTCCAAGCCACCGCAATCGACGATGAGGCCGCCTTTGGTTTTGCTGATGACGGTACCGCGGATGATCGTGCCGTTTTTGAACGAATCGACGATGCTTTCCCAGGCGCGCAGGATTTTGGCTTTTTTGCGCGAGAGACCGAGTTGGCCCTGGCTGTCTTCCTGGCTTTCGACGTACACTTCCACTTCGTCGCCCTGTTTGATATCGGGCGTGTCGCGGAATTCGTTGAGCGAGATCAGGCCGTCGCTTTTGTAGTTGATGTCCAAAACTACGTCGCCGCCGCTGATGGCGCTGACTTTGCCCTTGATGATTTCATTTTCGGCAACGTTGCTCAGCGTGACGTCGTACTGTTTGAGGTAGCCGGCGCGTTCGGCATCGGAGTAGGCGATGGCGCCGCGTTTGTCCATGTTCCAGTTAAAATCGTCGTGCGCGCCGCCGGGCATGACCGGGTCAAAAACCGGCAGTTCCACTTCTTCCTCCTCTTCTTCCGGCAGGATGTCTTCTTCCGCTTCGGCAGCAGCGGGCGCTGCCACTTCTTCCGCGATGTCTTCATCGGCGGCGGCGGCTTCTTCCTCTGTTTCTTCTGCTTCCGCAAACACCGGCGCTTCTTCGGTCACTTCCGGGGCCGGCTCTTCTTCCGCGGCAGGCGTCTCCTCCATAACCACTTCGGGTGTCGCCTCTTCCGCGGCAGGCGTCTCTTCCATAACTACTTCGGGTGTCACCTCTTCCGCGGCAGGCGTCTCTTCCATAACCACTTCGGGCGCTACCTCTTCCACTTCGGGCGTCTCTTCGGCAGCGGTTTCTTCGGCAACCGGTTCATCTTCCGCCGGCGTGGGTTCTTCGGCGGCAGCTACCACTTCGGGAGCGGTTTCTTCCGCCGGTGTTTGATTTTCTTCCGGGTCTTGGGTGATTTCTTTTTCGTCGTCGAGTAACATAATAAAATAAGCGGTTGATTTCGAGGCTTTTTTGATGCTTACTGCTTTGCCGGTTTCACTTCGGGGCGAAACCGTTACCCCTTTTGATTGCGGAATTCGGATTAGTGGACTGCGGATTTTGAGGCCCGCGCTACGCTTTTCCGATGCCGCCTCTTTTAAAAGCGGGCGCAAAGGTACGATCTTTATTCCAAATGAACTATAAAATTCCTGATTTTCAGGCCGATAATTTAAAATTTGCCCGCAATAGGTTTTCCTTTGCGGAAAATAAAGTCGCCCAATGATTTCACTGCTTGTTGCCGACGAATCGCATACCCCTGTTGTAGCCGCGCTGCTGGCCGGCTTGTTCGAAGACGTGGAGCATAACCTCGGCTTCGAGGAACTGTTGGACATATTCCCGGATATCGACGCCGACGATCATCACTCCACCCTCCTGGCCCTGAATGAAGACGGCGATGCCGTGGGCGTTATCACCATTGCCGAATGTCTGTCGCTGTCGGCCGGCGGGCGGTATGGCGTGATCAATGAATTGTACGTCGTACCGGACTACCGCTCGGCCGGCGTGGGCAAAATGCTGATGGATTTTGCCAAAGAGATCGGTGATCAACGCGACTGGGCGCGCATCGAGGTGACCACGCCGGGCGATGCGTTCGACAAGACGCTGCGGTTTTATGAAAGGGAGGGGTTTGTGAAGATCGGGCCGAGGTACAAGTTCGTGTTTTGAGTTCAGTTTCTCTGCTTACTGCTTTGCCACTCTGCCGCTTTGAACCGCCCGGTTCCCGAACCGGTACTGCCAGAAATACACCCCGGATGGCAAATGCCGGACACCCGGTTACTACTGATTAATACAAAAAAAAGCCGATTCAACTCTTTGAAAGGTTCAGGCTTTTACCGGAAATTAGCTGCCATATCCTGCTTCTTGCTGTCGTTCGCTACCGCACTTCCCTGGGCCGATCAGAGAAAAAGCACTGCAAAACGATATGGCTAATAATCCGAACATCCGTGGCGCCCGAAAAAACCAGCTCCGGACCAGGCAAAAATCCGCTGCGCCCAGGTTTGTTGAACGGGCAGAAGCGCGTCCAGAACCGGAAGGCCTGGCTATTGTCACTCCACGGGCCGCGCTGCGCGCCTTATTGGTTTTGATTTCCGTTGGACTTCTTTTCCGGGTTCTGCACCTTTCCGACCTCAGCCTTTGGATGGACGAGTACGTCCACGTCATGCGGGCAAAAAATTTCCTGGAAGGCGACGGCCCGTTGTTCACCGACGATAATAACGGCATTTTGCTGACCCTGCTCCTGTTGCCCGGCTTCGCTGTTTTCGGCCCGGAGGTGTTTTGGGCGCGTTTTCCCAGCGTTTTGTTCGGTATCGGGACAATTTATCTGATTTATCGCATGGGAACCCGGCTGTTCAACCGCTACGTCGGACTTTTTGCCGCGGCCGGGGCCACCTTTTCCCTGTACCTGATCTTCTGGTCGAGGGTTTGCCGGAATTATGCCATTTTCTGCTTTTTCTTTTTGCTGCTGGGACTGGTTTTTCTGCAAGCCACGGAAAGCCGGCCCGACCGGAGGCTGGCGGACTGGTGGTCGAGACAGGGTCTTTCGGGGCGTCATGTCGCCATGCTGCCCGCGGTGGGTCTGCTGTCGTTGCTGTCGCATCAACTGACCTTTTTCTTTGTGTTTACCGTATTGTTTTTTTCGCTGATAAAGGCCGGTGTGTCGTTGCAGTCCAGGGCTGAAAAACGGGAACTGCGGAAATATATCTGGCTGTCGGGCATATTACTGCCCTTTGCCCTGGTTTTTTTGGTACCCGCGCTGGGTGAAGCCCTTAAAAAAGCGTTGCAGCCTTTTCTGTTATCCAATATCGCCGACTGGGCCATCCCGGACTGGAACCGGCTGGCCGCCTGGTGGGCCGAAAAACCGCTGGAATCTTTTAACACCTACAACGACTTGCTGCTGTACGACCTGAACTGGTTGTACGTTCCCGCCCTGTTGGGTCTGGTGGCCGCGTACCGGCTGAACCTGCGTGCCGGCATCTGGCTTACGGTCAGTTTTGTCGTGCCTTTTTTACTGCTTTGTTTTGTTTTCCGGGAGCCGTTTCTGCGCCGTTATCTGATCTTCGCTTATCCCTATCTGCTGATTTCGGCGGGCGTGTTTTTTTATACCCTGCTGGACTGGATAAAAAAACGGTTGTGGCCTGTAACCGTTCAAGGGGTTAGCTACGCTTTGATGGTTGTCCCGTTCGTTTTAGTGTTGTTCAATGCACGCTGGAATGACATAGCCGACCTGGCGCTGGCCCGAAAGCTGGAAGGACATATCGTGGACATGCGCATTGCCAACTGGTCGTTTACCAACTGGAAAGAGGCCTGCGACTACGTGAACCGCTTCCGGCAGCCGGGCGACATGCTGATGTCCACGGTGCCTACGGCGGTTTCCTATTATATGGAACACGAAAACGTGCTCTGGTTCCGGCAGGCCTATTACGACACGCGTGAAAAACGCTACAAACTCCATGCGCCCAATCCCGGCGGCGGCCCCAGCGCGGCATCGTTTGAAGACCTGGTGCGTACGGTACAACAGACGCCCCGGGGCTGGCTGCTGGCCGATTATTACCTGGAGAATATTTTCACCGACGAACGCGCGCTGTTATGGGTGTATCAAAACATGCACTATTACCCCGATGCTTCCATGGATGGCAGTTTGATGGTGTTCGGCTGGGATCACTCCAAGCCAAAGCCGGAGCGCCAGAACCTGGTGGTGGAACTGGGCTGCGACGACGATAAAATGGAGTCCAAGGAGTACCACATGACGCTGCCCAGTGAATTGTTCAACCATGCGCAGATGGAAATGACCGTCCGCACCCGCTGGGTGGATTCGGATCAGGAAGCCCTGATCCTGTTCAATGACAAACACGTCGCCTGGCTGCCGCCCAACCGGGGCGCCGGGATCGACGAGTCGAGGGTGCCCATCGACCGCGGTTGGGTAAAGCCGGGGCAGAACACCGTACAGGTATTTTACGAACCGAACCGGCCAACCGACCCGCGCAAGGGATTCACCCTTTACTATTTGTCGATTGCGGGAAAATGAGGGTTGTTGATGTGTTGATTTGTTGATTTGAGGGACTAAGCGCAGGGCCTTCAAATCAACAAATCAACACATCAACAAATCAACACTTAACCAACTCAAACTCCAGGCAGTCTGAGCCGTAAATAAACCTGCGCCCTTTCGGCCGGAAGCCGCATTTAAGCAGTACTTTCTGGGATGGCAGATTTTCCGGATCGGTAACTGCCACTACTTTCGGCACGGCAAAACGTTCAAAGGCGTATTCGGCTATGGATTGAGCGATTTCGGTGGCCAGTCCCCGGCCCCTGAATCCGGGAGCAATCACATAACCCAATTCAAGTTCGTTTTGCGGCTGATAATCCACATGACGCAGCACCGCCGTAGCAACGGGTTCTCCCGTTTCCTTCCAAAATGCGACCATCGACCCCAAGCCGGGATTTTCCCCGGCGTATTTGACCAGCGTGTCGATCCGTTCCTTTACCACTGCCGGGTCGGTTTCCGGCGGGCGGATGTATCGCATCGATTCGGGATCGCTTTGCAATTGGTAGTAGAATTCGAAATCGTCGTGGGATAAAAGCCGGAGCCGCAGGCGCGGCGTTTCCAATAAGGGTGGGTGATTCATTTAGAAGATTTATACCAGACAAATGTAGGCTAATGGTATTAAAACAGACGTAATCCGTCCGGTATTTCTACATTTGCGCACAGTTATGAATTTTCCGCTCCTGGTAGCCCGGCGTTATCTGTTTGCCAAACGCAGTACAAATGCCATCAACATCATCACCGGTATTTCGGTGTTCGGCATTGCCGTGGGTACCATGGCGCTCATTCTGGTCTTGTCGGTTTTTAACGGCTTTGAAGATTTATTATCCGACTTGTTCGGCCATTTCAACCCGGAACTGAAAGTGACGCCGGCCAAAGGAAAATCCTTTACCGCCGACAGCCTGACGCTGGAAAAAATTCGCGCACTACCGGGTGTGGCCATTGTAAGCGAGACGCTGGAGGAAATCGCCTTTTTCGAATACGAAGGCGCGCAGGATTTCGGGGTGCTCAAAGGTGTGGACGATCTTTTTGCCCGGGTCAACGGCATTGATTCCACCGTTCGCGAAGGCGACTATTTGCTGGCGGAAGACGACCGCAATTGCGCGGTGCTGGGCGCCGGCATGCGCAACAAACTCAGCGTCAACGTACATAATCCTATCGCGGCCCTTACGATCTATATGCCCACCGAAAAACAGGGCGGCGTATTGTCCAAACCTTTTATTACGCGGTATGCCTATCCTAAAGGCACTTTTTCCATCCAGCAGGATTTTGACAATCAGTATGTGTTGAGCAATTTGCAGTTCGTCCGGGAGCTGCTCGAGGCCCCGCCCGGAACCGTCTCGGCACTGGAGATCAAGTGCAGGCCGGGGGCTTCGACGACGCAGGTAAAAAAAGGCCTGGCTGCCATACTTGGGGAAGGGTACGTGTTCAAGGACCGCTACGAACAGAACGAGGCCTTTTTCAAAGTAATGAAACTGGAAAAATGGATGGGTTATGCCATTACCTGCCTCATGCTGATCCTGATGGCGTTCAACATGGTGGGCGCCCTTTGGATGATCGTGCTCGACAAACAAAAAGACATTTCCGTCCTCAAAAGCCTCGGCGCCGACGATCCCGTTATCCGCCGCATTTTCCTCGGCGAAGGCATGCTGCTTACTGCCCTGGGCATGCTGATCGGTATGGCGCTGGCCGTCGTACTGTACGCCGTTCAGAAAACATACGGGATCGTCACTATCCCGCAGGGGTTTCTGGTGGAAAGTTATCCGATTGCCATGCGTATCCAGGATTTTTTGCCCGTTGCGCTCACGGTGCTGGGCATTGGTCTGCTGGCTTCGCTGCCGCCGGCCAGGCGGGCGGTTCAGGTGCCTGCTTTCTTAAGGGAGGAATAGTTGCAGTGGGCAGTAGGCGCACCAGACTGCCCACTGCCTGCTGCCTACTGAATATCCGCCGCCTCCACCCGGTATCCTTCCATTCGGAGCAGGGCGATGACGCCCGCGGCGCCGCCCAGGTGGCCGGCGCCCACGGCAAACAGGGTGGGTTTTTCGCGCATCATACGGCCCATGACGGGTATCCAGTTGCGGTTGCGGTTGCGCAGCAGGATGTCCTGATAATCGTTCATGCCGTAGGAGGGTTCGTCCATCATGGCTTCCATGGCCTTGATGTCTTTTTGCCGGTACAATTCGATCATTTTATCGAAATCCGTGTCGGCGCCCTCGGTATTGCGCAGGGTTTCCACCAGCATTCTGGCCTGTGCCTCGTAGGGAATGCTGTCGAAAATGCCCATCTGATAGGCGGCCGTTTCGAGCCCTGCCGATTCGAGTTTGCGGCGTTTGACCTGCCGGTACAATTCCATTTCCACGGAGGTCATGTTTGTCATGTTGCCCAATCCCGATTCTTCATCGCTGGTGAAAAGGGTGCTGAGGAACATGGGTTTCATGCGCTCGAGCATGGTGGAAGGCATACCTTTGGTATCCAGTTTTTGTTTGACAAACGTGTAATCTTCCGGCGGGAGCAGGTCTTTCAGGGTTTTGCCGCCACTCATAAAAGCTTTGCTCAACAGGCTGAACTGGGCGACGATGTTTGTCATCTCCTTCATATCGATCTCAAACGTCACCCGACGGGAATCCGCCAGGGCGTCGTAAGTGGCATCGGAGAACTGGAATTTGTCCTTCGGAATGAGGTGAATGGTGCCGAGCAGATAAGAGGGCTTTTTCAAACCGTTGCCGCTGATTTTCCAGAGCAGCGCCTTTTCCGTCGGAATGACCTGATCGGGCGAATAGGTAATTTTTTTCGAGGAATGGCATCCGGCCAGGGCAATTGCCAGGAGGAACCACGACCATAATTTTAAAATCTGCATCAAAAATAAAAGTTTACC